>JBMZCY010000132.1:0-5717 GCA_049613825.1 Planktomarina sp. | reverse complement strand
TTCCAGACCGAATACGGACGTTCGCCCTGCACACGTCCCGTGTCGCCGTTGACCACAAACCGGAACGTCTTGCCGCGATATTTATACGCCGCAACCCAGACCGGCAGCAGGATATGCTTGAACGTAATGTCCGACACATCAGTGTTCATCCTGTCAATACGTTGGGCATCGCCACCAATATCAAATCGAACCGCAGCAACCAGCACTTCATGCATCTTGCCCCGCGCCACATCGTAGCCTTCGGTGAGTTCTACTCCGTACCCTTCGGCCTGAAATCCGGCAAGATATTCAGGAGTATAAGGATGCAGATGTGCAAGATTCCAAGGTTCTAGCGCTTCGGTATAACGATGTGGCAAGGACTTAGAGGCAAGCACCAGAATGTCATCAAACCAGCGACGTACCCGCCCTTGTACACTGCGCCACCGCGTTTTGCGCACACGGCGGGTTGCGTGACGCCCATCGCTGTCGGTGTAACTTTCGTTTACATAATAGTGGGTGCCACGCTGTCCTGTGTAGCCCGTTTGCGTATCTGCATCGAACGTCCAGTAGGGCACATAAATGCCGTTCAACCTTCGCCCTTTTTGCGCGTATTCTTTCAACCCGTTCGGCGCAAACCACAGCTGTCCCAGCCAGTCTGTCATCGCATCCCGCGCGGATGGTTCTGTCAGCTTGAATGGCAGCACGGCCTTGGGTTTGATATGACGGTGCGATCCGGTGGATGTCACAACAGGCGTCGCACAAAACGCACATTCCTTTGAATGGATATCCGCATCAAACTCCACCTGCGCCCCGCAGTTGGGGCATTTGGAAACGCGCGTCTCCTCAATCTCGGCCTCTGGCAGTTGTGCTGTGATCGCGGCTTTGAAATCCAACTCCGTGATTTGGGTCGGTGGGAACTGAACGTCTTCGGCATTGCCGCAGTGATCGCATTTCAGATGGGCCTGATCAGGGTCAAAACGCAGGTCTGACCCGCAGGTATCACAGGGAAAGCGATGGTCTTCTATCTGTGTCATGGGGATCCTGCCTTGGGTTGGTTCGTTGTAACGTCTGCTGTGGTGTTTGCAAATATCGATCACTGCGTTGTGTGGCGCGGGCGGGTGTGGCACGATCACGGCATGAGATTTTTATTATACATATTATTCACGGCTTTTTTTGGAACGGCTGCAAGGGCCCAGCAAGTCACCTATTCATTTGTCTGGACAGGTTCAGGCGATTATTCCGTAAAAGGCGCATTTTCATTTGATGAAGGCGAAATAAGCAATGCCTTCGTATTTTCGGATGATGTGGTTTGCTTTGAAATGACGGGATTTCACAAAGACCAAGAAATAGGGAAAACATCTTTGGTCGACATGGAGGGAACTCAAAACTGGATCTTTCACTTTGATCATCGCTCCAAACGCCTTTTGGTCCACGGGGATACATTTCTATCGATGCCCCAAGCGTGGAATATGGGCGGGCGCGGAAACGATTGTGGGGAAGCCGGGTTTGGCTTGAACATCGGAAGTGCCGCACAAGATATCTGTATCAACAATACGCTGATCTATGAAAGTCAGATCCATCCATCAACACCTTTCCCTGTGCATGTTGATCCTGACTATGCATACACTCAGATGCATTGCCCGGGGGATCAGTTGCTTAGTTTTTGGGCTGAGTAAGTCAAAGCCATTTATGCAGCACTTTGGGTGCCATGATTCGCAACACATTGTCGCGCAGCCACAGATGTCGCCAGATGTGAAACAGTGCATGACCCACAATCAGCACGCCAAGGGCGTAGAATTGATAGATGTGCAGTGTCCCGATAATCTCGTTCGCTTTGTGCCAGTTCATTGGGGGTGCAATTGGCAGAAAGCCACCTGCCTTTAGCAATTTATGGGATGTCAGCCCCAACAAGAACCCACCAAGGGCCACCAAAAACAGCCCCCAGATAATCGTCTTATGCATCACCTTATGAACCCGCCGCGCCCATTTGGGCAGCTTTGGACCGGGCCTGCTGGCCAGACCGCGGAACATGTGATCGATTGTCCAAATCAAACAGCCTGACACAAAAATAAGGGCGAGGTTGGAATGGACCATAAAGGCCCAGTTTCCGATTGGAACAACATCGTCTGGGGTGACAAGGACGAACCAGATGAACAGTGGGATCATCAGCAGATGACCCCATTTTAACATGACCCGTCGCGCGGGAATACGCCGCAACATGCGTGCGCGGAAGGTGATACTCATAAAGCTGCCTCGCCCTTGCACAGTCAGCCACGGGGGGAAGGGTAGATAAGTTTCAGCATCGATCAAAGTTTGTTCGAATTTATTGGTAATGGATGCCGGTTATCAGACTTTCTTCGTAATCGGGGTCTCTGTTCCAAACAACGACGGCGCTTTTGGTGTGTATTGCGTGCAAAAGCACAGGGCGCAGCAGTTTTATGTATTCTAATGCAATCTTCGCTTCTTTGAAGGCATTCTCTTCAAAGCGGCGAAGTTTGTCGGCACCAGCGGCGCTTATAAACGTTGAAGGATTTCCAAATTCTTGGTCGAACGGACTGTCGAAATAGGCGTGGATGTCATCCGATGGGATGCTGGGTTTTACATAGTTCCGTTCAAGATCTGCCTTTTTCGTCTTCAGTTCTTCTAATGCGTACCGATCTTGATGTTCTGGCGCATACAAATCCCGCTCATGATCTGCCGGCGACTTGATTGTCGTGCGTCGGTCTGATCGTTTCCATTTCTGGGCGAAGCGTCCGTGAATACGAATATCGCATTCGATGGACCAGCATTCGCTTTCTCGTGCGATGTCAAATATGATATCTGGGAAAGCGTAGATCATATCCACAAGTTCGTTAAGGCGCGTCAGGTGTGCTTTAACTTCATCGAAGGATAGGATTGTGACTGGATCATCGTCGGCGATCCAGATTTTTCCCATATGGTAGACATTGCCAAGGTCTTTGAGAATCCTGAATTCCCTGCCCATCCAAGACTCAAACCGCGAATGCGGCAGGTGATCCTCAACCTCGAAGAAGGTTCCAGTTTCTTCTTTGGTTGAGGGCCAGGTCTTTTCATCAGGCCCCAGCACCTTTGTGTCTGCCAAAATGACATGCCCCCGGCCCTGCATCATGCCGATGCAAGTTACGCGGGTGGTGGGGGCGGTGGCATGATGGTGAACAGTTGCGCCAGTTCAGCCACCTCATCCGCTGTTTTCCACCCGTCCTGACCTGCGGTCCAGACATGGGTTTCGCGTGTCAAAGATCCGTCTGCGGCCATCTGACCCATGGTCGCTTTGGAAAACGGGCCGGTGGTCTGGCCATCTTTTGCAACATGCCACACATGCTCAACAGGTGGTGGCGGTGGCGCCATCGGGGCAGGGACCTCGGCTGCGGGACGTGCACCCCACGGGCCGGATTGGGCGACACTGTTCATCATTTGCATGCCCATGGCCGCACCTACGCCCATGCCCATGCCGTCTGACCCTGCGCCCCCCATGCCCAGACCTTCGGCGGCTTTCCATTTCAGGTGGTCGTCCAGATTACCTGCGATACCGCGGCTGGTGCGGGCGTCCAACGCTTTTTCTACTGCTGGCGGCAGGCTGATGTTTTCGATGTAGAGTTCCGGCAGCGATAGCCCGTATTCGGCAATCTTTGCACTGATCGCATCGGCCACCAGTTTGCCCAGGTCACCCGTGTTCGCAGCCATATCCAGCACAGGAATGCCAGATGCCGCGATGGAACGGCTGAATTCCTGCACGATGATGTTGCGGATTTGATAGGTGATTTCATCCGATGTAAAATCACCGTCTGTGCCCACAATTTCCGTCATAAACCGTGCGGGGTCTGTGATACGTACGGAATACGTCCCGAACGCCCGTAAGCGCACTGCACCGAATTCGGGGTCACGGCACATGATCGGGTTTTTGGTGCCCCATTTAAAGTTCGTGAACCGTGTGGTGTTGACGAAATAAATCTCTGACTTGAAGGGGGATTTAAAGCCGTGGTCCCAGTGGTTCAGCGTCGTCAGGATGGGCATGTTGTTGGTTTCCAACATGTACAGGCCCGGCGTGAACACATCGGCCAGTTGGCCTTCGTGCACGAAAACGGCAGCCTGGCCCTCACGCACAGTCAATTTGGCGCCATACTTGATCTCATGATCCTCACGGTCAAACCGCCACACCATGGTGTCGCGGCTGTCATCGGTCCAGTGGATAACGTCGATGAATTGGCCGGAAAGAAAATCGAAAATACCCATGGGTTATCCCCCTGTTTGAGGTGCGGTTGCCACGATACGATCAATGATCGGCGTGGCGGTGTCTAAGGTCATACCTGTCTTAAGATCAGGGTGGTAGAGCAGACGCAGAAGGTCAAGGTCCAGTCCCGTCAGTGTCGCGTATTCATCGTCATCGTTAAAGATCGAAGGACGCGCATCGGGGTGATCGTTGGTCAGACCAATGGCTTGGGCGATTTCTTCATGCAGACAGGCCAGTTTCAAGATCGGCGGCAATTCTTCGCGGATGATGACGATGGCTTGGTTGCGGGTGTGTGGCACGGGGCCTTCAAAGGCCATGACGAGACACTGTTCAGTGCGCGGCATGGATGTGATACGCGTAATATCGGCCAATGCCATTCCGGGAATGGAGTCTTGTAATACAGGCCCAAGGGCGCGTCGTTCGCCTTCGTTTACAAAGAAAATATGTAAATTAGCCGGATCACCACGTTCAATGGAAAGTCCGGTTGTTATTGCAAATCGGGGAAGAAGGTCATGCACCTTAATGCCAAGGTCCAGTGTTTCGTTGCTATTAACTGACGGACCAAACCGTAGCCGAACGCGCATTGAACCGCCCCAGCGCTGTAACGGTTCTGTGGTATTTGTAAATTCGTTTGCAAAGGCCAAGGATTTGAAAATCCGAGCGACCTCGGCAGGGGCAGTAACAGTATCACTGGATTGTTTTAGCCCGCCACTCGAACGCAATTCATTTGCAATACGTGCATAATACAGGCGCAATTCTGAACTGCGCGGGGATGCTACGGACGCAATTTCTGCATCGGGTTCCGACGGAACATCTGGACCTGTCCATTGGACAAGATCTTGTTGCGGCGCATCAACCACATCATCCGGCACTGTTTGCAATGTGCAAGCGGTGACCGCAAAGGTCGCCGCTGCGAATGTTATATAACGGAAAACCCGCAATTATTTGCCGTCAACAGACGTGCCAACGGAATAGCCATCACCCGAACCGGATGCCTTGGCCGACGCCAGAACATCGCGCAGTTCTTTTTCCATGGTCTGCAATTCGGCTTCGGCATCGGCGCGTTTGGCTTTGCCTTCGTCTGCGATGCGCAAGCTGTCTTCGATGGTGCCGATCAGTTCTGCGTTTGCCGCTTTGATCGCTTCGATATCGAACACGCCGCGTTCCATTTCTTCGCGGACCACTTTGTTGGCTTCGCGTAGGTTGGTTGCGTTGGCTGTCAGCAGTTCGTTGGTCAGATCGGATGCTTCACGCACCGCTTCTGCCGCTTCTTTAGACCGCTGGATGGTCACCGCTTGCGCCAGCTGAGTTTCCCACAGCGGTACAGTGTTGACCAAAGTCGAATTGATCTTTGTGACCAAGGATTTGTCGTTTTCCTGAACCAAACGGATCGACGGCAGGGATTGCATGGTTACCTGACGGGTCAGTTTTAGGTCGTGAACACGGCGTTCCAGATCATCACGCGCCGACCGCAGATCGCGCAATTCCT
>JBMZCY010000131.1:0-5760 GCA_049613825.1 Planktomarina sp. | reverse complement strand
GTTGCTGATGACATGTTTGGATTTTGCGAAGGCTGCGGGATACCGGGGATTGTTCCGATGGACCCACGAATCCCACACGGCGGCCTGCGCATTGTATGTAACATCAGGCTTTATTCTGATCACATCGCGGCCTGTGAATAGCTTTGGAAAAGATTTAACCGAACAACGCTTTCAGATCACATTCTGATCTTGCATTCGGTTTTTCTTGCGGCTATCCGGTGCATGTTGCCGCCTTAGCTCAGTTGGTTAGAGCACTGGTTTGTGGAACCAGGGGTCCCCCGTTCAAGCCGGGGAGGCGGTACCATTTTTCCCTTAGTTCATTTTCGTGCTGATGTGATCACCAGCGAACACCGAACTGGCATCCCGCACTGGTGGCCAGAATATCTGCACGTTCCACGTTGCCGCCAAATTGTCTGTCCGCTGCTTCCTTTATCAATCCCAATCCGATGGATGCGGCACAGCCCTGTAGTGCACTGCCAGTGCGTTCGGTCACATAGTTTGCGCTGGCAAGGCCTATGGCATAATGTGCTTCTTTGTCATAGCGACAGGCGGCGGTTAGGGTGAGGATCGCTAACAAAACAATACGCATATGGTTGCCCCGAGATTAGGGCCCCCACCCGTGGAGATATGTTAACAAACCCGCGCAGGTTTGCGTAAAATTTTACATAAAAAGGTTAACGCAGCGGGGTGGTTGTCAGCAGTGTATCGTTGCGGTCGAATACATATAGAATACCATCATCGCCCACTGCTAGCTTGTGATCGTCCGTGATACTAAGGGAATGAACTGCGACGCCTGCCGGTAGGTCGACATCAAGCGTCACAGCTTGTGTTTCACCATTCAAGCGCATCACCAGCAGCGCGAAAATCCCGATTATGCCAAAGATCATCGTTGCCGTTAGCATTGTTACCAAGCGACGCAGAAAGCGTAGGTTCGTAGGCTCTGGTACGTTGGGTTCTTGTTCGGTAGAGGGGGGTATGGACATGATCACTTTCATCATCGGGGAAAAGCCCCCTAAACGGCTTGATAAAGCCCTTGCCCGCGATGTGCCAGAGGGCGCGTTAAGCCGGTCGCGCATTGCGAAACTGTTGGTGGAAGGGGCAGTGACCGTGGATGGTCAGGTGGTGACCGACGGTAAGGCCAAAGTGGCTGAGGATGCAGAGGTAACGATTACCGTGCCGTTGGCTGCTGAATCGCACATGTTGCCGCAGGATATTCCGCTGAACGTGGTGTTTGAAGACGCGCATCTGATCGTGGTGAACAAGCCTGCGGGCATGGTTGTGCATCCGGCACCTGGAACGCCCGATGGAACGTTGGTGAATGCGCTAATGCACCACTGTGGTGACGATTTGTCCGGTGTGGGTGGGGTAAAACGTCCTGGCATCGTGCACCGGATCGACAAAGACACTACTGGGCTGTTGGTCGTTGCTAAATCGGACGAGGCGCATCATGGGCTGGCGTCGCAGTTCGAAGATCACTCGGTTGAACGGTTGTATAAGGCGGTGTGTTTTGGCGTGCCATCCGCCGCTGATCCGCGTTTGTGTGGGTTGAAAGGCGTGAATTTCGAACCGGGCAATACGCTGAAACTGACCACCTATTTGGATCGTCACAAGACGGACCGTCAAAAGCAAGCGGTGTATTGGGACAAAGGTCGCCATGCTGTGACACGGGCGACTGTGGAACGGGAATTGGGTGGCGGCGTTGCGGCGCTGGTCACATGCAAACTGGAAACAGGGCGCACACACCAGATTCGCGTACACATGAATTACGCAGGGCACGTGCTGATTGGGGATCAAACTTACGGTGGCCGTCGTCGCCTGAAAGGCCCTGCAGCGGATATTGCGCAGGCGTTCCCGCGTCAGGCATTGCATGCGGCGACATTGGGGTTTGAACATCCGGTGACACACAAACGTGTGTCGTTTGAGGCGCCGATTCCAGATGACATGGCGGCACTGATTGCGGCAATCGGATAATGTTACAACCGCTCACAAGGGGCGGAGACATGGTTACTGGTGGTGTAAACCTAAGATTAACCCCCCATATTTATGACAACCAAGGGAACAGTCCCTTGAAATCAGACGTTAACGTTACAACATCTATGTTAACGATATAAACATCGCGCCAAACGTAGGCGCAGAGGGGGATACGACATGGCAAATTATGCAAACCTGCCCGCACCAACACCAGAAGGCGGCCTGAATCGCTATATGCAAGAAATTCGCAAGTTCCCAATGTTGGAGCCTGAGGAGGAATACATGTTGGCGAAAGCGTGGGTCGAACGTGAAGACAGTGCATCGGCGCACAAAATGGTGACTTCACACCTGCGTTTGGCTGCCAAAATTGCTATGGGGTATCGCGGATATGGCCTGCCACAGGCCGAAGTGATTTCTGAGGCCAACGTGGGTTTGATGCAGGCGGTGAAACGCTTTGACCCTGAAAAAGGCTTCCGCCTGGCGACTTACGCGATGTGGTGGATCAGGGCGTCCATTCAGGAATATGTGCTGCGGTCGTGGTCGCTGGTGAAAATGGGTACTACGTCCGGTCAGAAGAAACTGTTCTTCAACCTGCGTAAAGCAAAGAACCGCATTGGTGCGCTGGAAGACGGCGATCTGCGTCCGGAACATGTGGCCAAGATAGCGAATGATCTGGGCGTGACAGAAACCGAAGTGATCTCCATGAACCGTCGTATGTCGGGTGGTGATGCGTCATTGAATGCAATGGTCGGGTCTGATGGTGACACGGCGACCCAATGGCAGGACTGGTTGGAAGATGAAGATGCCGATCAGGCAACGGATTACGAAAAGTCGGATGAAATGACGTTCCGCCGCGAACTGATGGCAACTGCCATGGCTGATTTGAACGAACGTGAACAGGACATCCTGACCCAACGTCGTTTGCAGGATCAGGCAATCACGTTGGAAGAACTGTCTGGCCAATACAACGTCAGCCGCGAACGCATCCGTCAGATCGAGGTGAGGGCGTTTGAGAAATTGCAAAAACGCATGGTCGAGCTGGCGAAAGAAAAAGGGATGATGGCTGAGGCGTAGGCTGTACAGCTGCATCCGGTCATTGCTACTGTAAGGTATGTTCAGACATGCCTTCAGGATCCCCATTACCTACGTCGATACGATTAGCGAACTTGATGTATTGGTTCCATTGGTTTTGGCAGGTGTGGGGTCGATCTGTTTTGGAATGTTGCTAATAGCGGTGTCTTGGACTGGTATGCTCAGTTCTGACTTGAAGATCGCCACAGGGGCGACTGGACTGGTATTGGCATTGGCCAGCTTTGCATTTGTTTTTATATCTCCGTTGGTGCTGGTCGTCGCGATTCCATTTGTAAAATATGGGTATGTTGGCTGGTTTACTGCTGTTCTTACAGGTGCTGTGGTGCCCGCTGTTTTGTATTTTGCGTTTAATGTTGTCGGTCAATCTCCGGTGTCACGATCAATCGAAGGGGCCATATTGTTTGGCGGGTTCGGGGCATTCTATGCGGGAATTGCTTGGTTGATTTTCTACTGGAAGCGCCGCGATCTATTTGCGCTGCAAAAAGATTGAGCGAAACGAAATTATGAACTGGGGTATTTTAGGCGCATCGAAATTCGCATTCGAGCATATGGGGCCAGCCATCCATGCGGCCGATGGGTCTGAATTGACCGCCGTTGCGTCCCGCAGCGAACATGGTGGTGCTGCATTCCAAATTTTCGCACCGGGGTGTGATCTAATTCAGGGCTACGACACACTTCTGGCCCGTGATGATATTGATGCGGTTTATATCCCGCTGCCGCATACCCTGCATGCCGAATGGTCAGTCAAAGCACTGCACGCAGGCAAACATGCCCTAACCGAAAAACCCATCGGCATGTCCGTGGCCGAAGTCGATAACGTGATCAAAGCCCGCGACGAAACGGGTCTTATCGCGACTGAGGCCTACATGATCGCGCATCACCCCCAATGGCACCGCGTCCGTCAGATGATCGCGGATGGCGCGATTGGGGATGTGGTGCATCTGTCGGGGCAGTTCAGCTATGACAATTCCGGCGACCCGAAGAATATCCGCAATGACCAAACCCGTGGTGGTGGTGCATTGCCGGATATTGGCGTCTATGCGATGGGGGCCGCCCTTATGGTGATGGATGCGCCTTTGACGGACATCTGTGCGCGTATCCGGTTTGAAGATGGCTATGATACGTTTGCACAGATCACCGGACGGATTGGACAGGCGACCTATTCTGGCTATGTTTCGATGCGAATGCATCTGCACCAAGCTTTTGAAATTCATGGCACAAAGGGCCTGATCCGCATGACGGCTCCGTTCAATCCCCGTATTTTTGGCGAGGCACGGATTGAATTACATCAAGACAATCTGGGTCTGTGCGTCGAACGCTTCCCACTTGCCGATCAATATAAATTGCAGGTAGAGGCGTTCGCCGCAGCCACACAAGGCGCGGATTATCCATGGCCCCTTGAACATGCCTGCAGAACGCAGCAAGCATTGGATGATATATATGCTGCTGCGACGATACTGTAAGGAAGACGATAATGGACGACGGATTTGAACTGAACGAACCGCGCAAAGGACCTGCGCAAGAAAACCTGTGGTTGCGGTTGTTCTATATGATTTTGATCTGGTTTATGATTCAGTTCGCGTGGTCTGTGCTGGGGTTCCTGACCGTGATCCAGTTCATCATCATGTTGTTCAACAAACGCCAACCCAATGAACAACTGGCAGAGTTTGGAACCACCTTGGGCATTTGGGTGGCCAAGGCGACACGGTACCAGACAGCGGCCAGCGAAGTGCGTCCTTGGCCGTGGTCCGAACTGGATTAACGTATTATCATTGCCAACACGTAATGCGTTAAAATCGATTTGTGTAGTTGCCGCAAAATACGATGGAGGCATGGATGACCGATCCTTGGGCAAATGATCTGCTGGGATATAAAAGTATTGGGGGCACGTTTACCAATTTGGTGCAATCGATCGACACAGCGCATGTGATTTCGATCGAGGCGGGGTTCGGGCGTGGGAAGACGTTTTTTCGAACAGAATGGGCGCAAAGTTTGAGGCAAGCGGGTGAGTTGGTGGTCGAGATTGACCTGCAGCAATCCGACCATTCCGGCGATCCGGTGATTACGTTGTTGGGTGCGCTGGTGCAGCAGGTTCCCGCAAAGGATGTGGCACGGGCACGGCAGGTTATGACAGCCGCTAAGAAAATTGGCTCTGTCGGAGTAAAAGCGTTGATCAAAGCTGTCCTGCGTGAAGGGGCGGAGGAGTTGATTGATGCCACAACCGACGGTGCAATTGATAAGCTGGGCGATTTTGATGCGCTGGATGGCGTGATCAGTGACCTCGGCGCGGGTATGTCCAAGGCTACGGGCCAACTGATCGCGACGCAAATGGCGGCCGAGAAAGTGCGCAAGGAAGAACTGCCCGTGCAACTCAAAAACCTGCACGAAGCCCTGACTGCTGATCGTGAAACCGACCGTGTGATTGTGATCCTTGATGAGTTGGACCGCTGCCACCCTGATTATGCGATTGCCGTGTTAGAAGCGATGAAGGCGGTGTTTCATCAGGACGGCTTTGTGTTCTGTCTGATGGTGAATGCGGAATATCTTGAGACGTTGGCCGCGCACAGGTTTGGGGCGGCGAAGGATGACGAGAAGTATTTAGATAAATTTGTGGATATTCGGTTGCGGTTGGAAGCGGGGGACGATGCCATTGAAAATGCAGTCAAAGACCTTGCCGAAAAACTACCGCTGAAAATT
>JBMZCY010000130.1:0-5762 GCA_049613825.1 Planktomarina sp. | reverse complement strand
TCATGGGGAGGGGGCGAGCCCCTCCCCAAAAAATAGATACTGCGCGGCCCTTGGGCCGCACAATCAGATCTCTCAACGCTTGCCGTAGTACAGACCGACGACATGCTCGGCCTCTGCAAAGAACAACCAGCGTTGGGCCAATGTGCCTGCAACATGGGCCAACACGGCCAGTACAATTACGATGCATGCATGCGACAGCAGCAATAGGACCAAAGGCACAATCACCATCAAGGCCAACGCAATCATCCGCAGTTTCCGCGCATGTTTACGGCCAATCTTGTGCACCATTTCTTTCAGCAGATAGTTGTTGCCTGTGTGCGGCGGTTCAAACGCACGCACCATGCCACGTACACCCAAACCTGTCGCTGTCCCGATGTCAGACCCCGATTGCGCCAGCGCCAGATCGCCACGCGACCACATCCAAGTCTGCAACAGACCCGCCGCTGCAATGAACACAACAGCGACAAACACATTGCCAGACAACAATGCGCCGCCACCAATTGCCAAAATCATAAATAGCAGCGGAGTCGACCAGTGGTTCCACCGTGGCACCGTCTTCATCTGCGCATAAATCATCGATGTCGCGAATACCGTCGCCAGCGCAAGGATCGCACCAATGATGCCCAGAATATGCAACGTCTGCCCCATAAACACAGCAAACAGCGCATAAATGCCCATCACAACCAGCGTTGCCACGGCCAAACAGCCCTCACGCGACAGCCACGATGACCGCCACTGCGAAAACGCACGCCAAGCGCGCTGCGGATTGCCCAAGTGGAAGGTCGACGAAATCAACCCACCCACAGCCAGCGAAAACGCCAAAGCAAAGTACCAGAATGCCGTAGTACCTGTGACCGCTGGCAAACCAAGACCTAAAAACGCCAGCAGGCCAAAGCCCAGGCCGGACGTTACCGTAAATAGAATAATTGAATTTGCGGGATGCATCAGATTTTCTCCAGCGCTTTATCGAGCCATCCAAGGAAGCCCTTTTGATCCGTCGCCACAGGCTCCAAATACGGGGCCAGAATATCGAATTCTGGAACCACATCTTTGGGCCGTGGTGGCAGGTATTTGTTCACAGGCTTGGTGCCTTGTTCCGGCATCAGGTCCATCCCGCCGCGTTCCGCGACCAGTTTGGACACGTCGGAATTTTCATCCCCCAAGTCACCAAAGTGACGCGCACCCGCAGGGCAGGTCCGAACGCACGAAGGTTCGCGATCTTCTTCCGGCAGGTTTTCGTTATAAATCCGGTCAACGCAAAGGGTACATTTTTTCATGACCCCCGCCGCCGCATCCATTTCACGCGCACCATAGGGGCAGGCCCACGCACACAGGCCACAGCCGATGCATGCGTCTTCATTCACCAAAACGATCCCGTCTTCCTGACGTTTGTAGCTGGCCCCTGTTGGGCACACCGTCACACAGGGTGCATCTTCACAATGCAGGCAGGATTTCGGGAAGTGGATCAGCTGAGCTGACCCTGTTTCCGGCTGCACTTCGAACGAATGCACACGGTTTAGGAACGTACCTGTCGGATCACTGCCATAGGCATCTTGATCGGACAGCGGCGCACCATAGTTTTCCGTATTCCAACCTTTGCATGACACAACGCAAGCATGGCAGCCCACGCAAGTATCAAGGTCGATGACTAGGCCGAGTTTCTTCTGGGTAGTTTGTGGGAGGGATGTCATTTTTGATCTTCACTTTCCAACTCAGCAACAATCCTGTCGTAGCGTTTCCGGCCTGACTCATTCATGCTTGCGAAGTCACTACTAAGATTTATCGGAACGTCAAATTTGACGCGAGTTACTTCTGAATTTGAAGCTATTTCTGACGCCTCAGAATTCTTTTTGCCTGAAACTGATGCTTTCACAGAAAGGACATTTAACGAAGCTTCAGCTCCACCACCCTTGCCGTCTGATTGCGATACTTCTTCAGAAACTGAAATCGCAATATCAAATTCCACACTGGATTCAGAGTGTTCTTCCCCAAAACTTGGGGCAATTGCAACCAACTGAGCACACTCAATTTTTGCTTTTGACACACCTCGACTAATGCTGACTAATGTAGATCGGACAAAATCTTCTAAGTTCATCCCCCCACCTTCCATTCCAAGTCCTGCGGGCCAACGCCAACAGGTGATTTTTGCGCAGGCACATTCGGTTGCGACATCATATCCGCAGGCGCATCTGCCTTTTCGATCTTAACCCGCAGGTCAAACCAAGCCGCCTGCCCTGTGACCGGATCGCTGTTGGCCCAGCGCATTCCGTCGCCGTTTTCCGGCAGCAGTTCGTGGATCAAATGGTTCAGCAGGAACCCTTTCGTGGCCTCTGGCGCGTCTTCTTTCAGCGCCCAAGCCCCTTTGCGTTTCCCGATCGCGTTCCACGTCCAGACGGTGTTTTCGTTCAGCGCAGCCATATGTGCGACAGGCACCGTGATGGTCCCGTGTGCAGATGTGACAGACGCCCAATCGTCTTCTTCAAACCCGTGCTGTTCCCAGATTTTCGTCGGAACGAACAGGGGATTGCGGCCATGGATCTGACGCAGCCATGCGTTCTGCGTGCCCCAGCTGTGATACATCGCCATAGGGCGCTGCGTCAGGGCGTGGACATTGAATTCTTCCGTATCAACACGACTGTCTTCAAATGGCGCGTACCAGATCGGCATCGGGTCCATCGTGTCCAAGACACGTTGGCGCAGATGTTCGGGTGGTTGACGGTCGCCATGCCCTTCGGCGGCCAATTGGAAGCGGCGCATGGGTTCTGAATACAGCTCGAACAGATAAGGCTGCGGCGCATCATAGATACCGATTTTCACAGCCCAATCCTGATAATCCGCATTCCACGGCTTATAGAAATCAGCCCCATCCGGCACGTGGATTTCATAGAAGCCCCCGTTTTCGATGTACTGTTCCAACTGCTTGGGGTTCGCCGCGCCGCGCCCTTCGGATTTACCATCTTCGCCACGGAACCCGATCAGCGGGCCAACACCCGGACGGCGTTCGTGGTTCACGATGTAGTCAGCATAGTCCTGATATTTCTGCGAACCATCTTCGTTCACGAAACCCTTTAGACCCAAACGCGCACCCAAATCACACAGCGCAGATTGGAAGCCCTTCACGTCCCGATCAGGCTCAATCACAGGCCAACGGATCGAGTCATTCGCACCCTCGGCCTCACAAATCGGACGGTCGAGCAGGCTAATACAATCGTGCCGTTCAAGGTATGTTGTGTCGGGCAGGATAAGATCAGCAAAGGCGACCATTTCAGACGAATAGGCATCGGAATAGATGATCTTTGGGATCACGTATTCGCCATTTTCATCCTTGTCCGTCAGCATCTTCATCACGCCGCCGGTGTTCATGGAACTGTTCCACGACATGTTCGCCATATACATGAACAGAACGTCAATATCGTATGGGTCTTTCGCGTGGGCGTTGGAAATCACCATGTGCATCAGGCCATGCGCGGACATGGGGTTTTCCCACGTATACGCTTTGTCGATCCGCGCGGCGGACCCGTCTGGTTTTAGGCATAGGTCATCAGGACCGTGGACATACCCAAGGTGTGGGCCGTCTAATGCAGCACCCGGCGTTACTTTATAATGCGGCTTCGGGTGAGCAGTGATCGGTTTTGGATACGGTGGTTTAAACCGGAACCCGCCGGGAACCTCAACCGTGCCAAGGATGATCTGCAAGATGTGCAACGCGCGGCAGGTCTGGAACCCATTTGAATGTGCAGACACCCCGCGCATCGAATGGAAGGACACTGGACGCCCAACCATTTTGCTGTGCTTTTCACCGCGGAAGTCGGTCCATTCTTTGTCCAGCTCAAACGCTTCATCAAACGAAACACGGGCCAGATCAGCGGCCATGGCGCGGATGCGTTCGGCAGGGATGCCTGTAGCCTCTGCCACGTTTTCCGGCGCGTATTCGTCAGACATGTATTTCTCAGCCATCTGCTGGAACACTGTCCGCGCACCTTTGTATGTCGCGCCAAGGTCAGGCTTTACGCCCTTTTTATCAAACGCAGCAGGCTTGCCAGTAGTGCGGTCAATAACAATCTGTTTGCCGTCTTTGTCACGGAGCAAAAGGCCCTTCGAAGGGCCTTCCGTCTCGTCGATCAAACAAGGCGCGTTGGTGAATTGCGCCAAATAGTTCAGGTCCAATTTGCCCGCTTTGAACAGCAAGTGAACCATGGACAGAATGAACAGACCATCGGTACCGGGCGTAATACCCACCCATTCATCCGCAATCGCGTTATAACCAGACCGGATCGGGTTCACGCCAATGACCTTAGCCCCGCGTTTCTTCAACTTGCCCAGACCCATTTTGATTGGGTTTGAATCGTGATCTTCGGCCACGCCAAACAGCATGAACAATTTTGTACGATCCCAGTCAGGTTGGCCAAATTCCCAAAACGCGCCGCCCATGGTGTAGATGCCACCGGCCGCCATGTTTACGGAACAGAAGCCCCCGTGTGCGGCATAGTTCGGTGTGCCAAACCCCTGCGCCCAAAAGGATGTGAAGGACTGCGATTGGTCACGACCCGTAAAGAACGCCAACTTTTCGGGGTTCTTCTTGTGCACAGGTTCCAGCCATTCGACCGCCAGGTCGTAAGCCTCTTCCCAAGAAATTTCTTCGAATTCACCTTTGCCACGTTCGCCAACGCGCTTTAACGGTTTTTGCAAACGCGATGGGGCGTTCACCTGCATGATCCCTGCAGAACCCTTGGCGCATAGGACGCCCTTGTTCACAGGGTGGTCTTTGTTACCTTCGATGTACGCAACTTTGCCTTCTTTCATGTGGACGTTGATCCCACAGCGGCAGGCGCACATGTAACAGGTGGTCTTGCGGACCTCGTCACTCACCTTTGGTGATAATTCGATCTTGGGTTGTCCCATTATTCGCTCCCTTCGGCTTGCGCCAGTGTCACTGCGATCATGTCTACGATATCATCCGCAGAACAGCCCCGTGACAAGTCATTTGCTGGCTTTGCCAGTCCTTGTAGAATTGGACCAATGGCCCGTGCGCCACCAAAGCGTTGCGCGATTTTATATCCGATGTTCCCCGCATCAAGGTTGGGGAAAATGAATGTGTTTGCGTGGCCTGCAACGGTTGAACCGGGGGCCTTCTTTGCGCCAACGGCAGGCACCATGGCGGCGTCGAATTGCAATTCACCGTCAACGTTCAAATCAGGGCGGGCCGCTTTGACCAGATCGGTTGCTTGGGCCACTTTCGTCACATTCGGATGCTTCGCCGATCCACGTGTCGAAAACGACAGCATTGCAATCTTAGGCTCAATCCCTGTGAGGCCCTTCATCGAACCTGCGGATGCAATCGCAATCTCGGACAGTTCTTCAGCATTCGGATCAATGACCAAACCACAGTCGGAAAACACATTCACGTTCGATGGCAGGTCATCGCGATCATCAAAGATGATGAAAAAGAATGAGGAAAGTAATTTCGTACCAGCGGCGGTCCCAATGACCTTCAACGCAGCACGGATGATGTCGGGCGTGGAATAAACGGCCCCACCGATGGTGCCATCTGCATCCCCTGCGGCAACCATGGCCGCAGCGAAGAATGAAGGTTCGGACAATTCAACCAATGCCTTGTCCAGTGTCATGCCTTTCTTGGCACGCTTTTCAGTATATGCGGCAGCATAGGATTGCAGAGCGTCGGATGTGGCAGGGTCTGCGATTGCGACCTGACCTGCGTCGCCCGCGCTGTCCAAGGCGGTTCGAACCGCCTTTTCAGCACC
>JBMZCY010000129.1:0-5764 GCA_049613825.1 Planktomarina sp. | reverse complement strand
CGGCCACTATGATTGACCCTACCGATACACCACGCTTGCAAGTGGACAGCATCACGCGCCGTTTTGTGGGTCAACCTGCGGTGGATGATGTATCCCTGACGCTGATGCCCGGGCAGGTGACGTGCTTGTTGGGGCCGTCGGGCTGCGGCAAATCCACGACATTGCGGATTATCGCAGGGGTAGAAATGCAGGACAGTGGCTGCCTGTATGTCGATGGCAACTTGATTTGTGATACCGTGACCCGTGTTCCGCCTGAACGGCGTGAGATTGGTTTGATGTTCCAAGATTTCGCCCTGTTCCCGCATTTGTCCGTTTGGGAAAATGTGGCCTTCGGTCTGAAAGGTCCGAAATCTAAACGTCGTGCACGCGCGGCCGAGTTGTTGGATCGCGTTGATCTGAACGGCTATGATGACAAAATGCCGGACGAGTTGTCAGGTGGCGAACAGCAACGTGTGGCCCTTGCACGCGCTGTTGCCCCGCGTCCGAAGATCATGCTGATGGACGAACCATTCTCTGGCCTTGATGATCGCCTGCGCGACGACGTGCGTGATGAAACCCTGCGCGTTCTGCGCGAAGATGGCACGGCAGTGTTGATGGTCACCCACGATCCAACCGAGGCGATGAAGATGGCCGACCAGATCGCCTTGATGCGGGATGGTAAGGTTGTGCAGGCAGGTGCACCTTATACGATCTACAACGCGCCAGTGGATAAAGAGGCAGCGGGTTTTTTCAGCGACATTAACGTCTTTCCAACCACAGTCGAAGGCGCCTTGGTGCAAACGCCATTTGGTCAGTTTCTGGCACCGGGGTATGAGGATGGAACGGAATTGGACATCGTTGTTCGCCCGCAACATATCCGCATCGATTTTGACCGGGCAGGCAAGGGGCCAACACCCACCCCTGCAATGGGCAATGCGGCCCATGCCACGGTCGAACGTGCGCGGTTCTTGGGGCATCACACTATGGTGGATTTCACGCTGGATGCAGGACCATCGGTGACAGCATCTGTGCCATCGGTGTTTCTACCGCAAAAAGGCACGCCGTTCTGGCTGCTGGCACCGCGCAAGCATTGTTATGTGTTCCCACGATCCGTCAAAGACGCGCGGTAATCTTCCAGCGTTTTGCCGATTTCATCGACAAATGTTCCGGGTAGGGCACGGCATTCTGTGATCTTGTCCACGCGGAACACGTAGAACCGCGATTGGGTTTCATCCCATGCCAGTACTGTCCAGACACGGCCCCAATATTCCAACTCCAGCGGGCGTAAGATGTGTTTGCCGATCGGCCCTTTGGGGTCGTCGTACTTAACCGATATTTTCTGCATAGCGCGGATGGCGTTGCGTAGGGCGGGCATGTGTCGAAAGCCTTCGATGGCGTCGGCAACAGGTGTAGCGGCAAACCCCCAGCCTTTGACTGGGGCACGGCGATCTTCTGGCATAACGGCATCCAGCTTTGCCAGTAATGATTCCGCAGCATGGCGCAGATCATCATCTGCCATTTTACCGACAACTGCCATGCCAACGTGCAGGGCCTCTAATTCAGTTTTGGTCAGATTCAACGGGGGTAGGGTGATAGCGGCAGTGGTCATATATCCCACACCCCGTTCGCCTGCGACGGGGACGCCTGATGCAATCAACGTATCCATATCACGATAAATAGTGCGCAGGGATACCTCCAAACGATCCGCCAGATTGCTGGCCGTGTAGAGGCGTCCATCGCGCAGAATTTGGATGATTTCAAACAGGCGGTCAGATCGTTTCATAGAACACTCCTGACATATACCTGTCAGTTGTCAAGAATATGTCAGGTGTCTGCGCGTTTCGGGCTTTCCACTTTCGCCGCCACCTTTTAGCAAACGGGTAAGAGTTATCGTAAATATCGGGAAATACACCATGACACCTATGTTCATTCAAAATGTTGGCCCTTGGGGCATGCTTCTTATCGCTGTTGTGATCCTTGTTCTGTTCGGACGCGGCAAGATTTCGACCATGATGGGCGAAGTTGGCAAAGGCATCACTGCGTTCAAAAAGGGCGTGGATGACAGCAAAAAAGAACTGGATGCGGCAATGGCAGATGATGCAAAAGACGTAACCCCGACGGCTGAAGAAGACACCACCACGAAATCCTAATCTGCTGCTGAACTGAAAAGGAAGCGCCATGTTTGGGATGGGCTGGGCCGAGATGATGATCGTCGGCGTCGTGGCACTGATCGTTGTGGGTCCAAAGGATCTGCCGATCATGTTCCGCAAATTGGGCAATGCCGTTGGCAAAGCCAAGGGAATGGCGCGTGAATTTTCGCGTGCCATGAATGATGCCGCCGACGGGGCTGGTATGAAAGACACCATGAACAGCATCAATTCGATGAAGGATACGTTCAACGATGTGAAAAGCCCGACCAAGGCCTTCACAAACTATGTTCCGGGAACCGAGACTGAAAAGCTGGCCGAAGAAGAAGCCAAGCGTGAGCAAGATCGCAAAGACGTGAACGCGCTGGCAGGGGTGCCTGATCCGTCGGACGAAGCGCCCAAGTCTACGACGAAACCTAAAGCTGCGACAAAGCCCAAGGCAGCCAAACCGAAGGCCGCTGCGAAACCTAAAGCTACCCCAAAGGCAAAAGCTAAACCCAAAGCTGCAGCTAAAAAAGAAACTAAAGCAACATGACCGACGCATCTGATCCAAACGCAGCCGACGAAATGGACGCAAGCACAGCGCCATTGATCGAACACCTGACCGAATTGCGTGGTCGTTTGATTAAATGCGTGCTGGCGTTGGTCATCGGCTTTCTGCTGGCCTTTGTTGTGTCGCGCACGTTGCTGGATTTTCTGGCGGAACCGATCCAGTTGATCCTGTCCGAACGTGGGGGGGCATCGCAGCTTATCTCAACCGCGCCGCAGGAAATTTTCTTTACGCAAGTACGCATCGCGTTCATCTTTGGCCTCGGCTTGGTTTTTCCTGTGATTGCCCATCAGCTTTGGTCGTTCGTTGCGCCCGGGCTTTATAAGAACGAACAGGGTGCGTTTCTGCCGTTTATCATCGCGTCGCCGTTTTTGTTTTTGGTCGGCGCGTCATTCGCGCATTACGTGATTACGCCGCTTGCAATGCGGTTTTTTATCAGTTTCGGGGATATCGTTCCCAACCTGATGACCGCATTCAACAACGGCGGGGCCGAAACAGCGGCGGATGAGGCGACGAATGGGATTAAAACGGTTGTTCTACCATCCGTTAGCGCAACGCTGGACCTGTCGCTAAAGTTGATCTTCGCATTTGGCCTATGTTTCCAACTGCCGGTTCTTTTGACTTTGTTGGGCAAAGCCGGATTGGTAACCGCCGAAGGTCTTCGGGCCGTGCGCAAATATGCTATGGTCGGCATCTTGATCCTTGCGGCCTTGGTTACGCCACCTGATGTTGTGACTCAGCTGATTTTGTTTTTCGTGGTTTACGGATTGTACGAAATCTCGATCTGGTTGGTTGTCTATGTTGAAAAGCGCCGCACTGAATACCTGCGTCGCGAAGGTCTGCTGGACGATGAAGAAGACGAAGATTACGAGGGTTAACCTATGATCGATGATCCCATGGATCGCATCGCGGCGGCGTTGGAACGTCTTGCGCCGCCACCGCTTGCTGCCCCTGATTTTTCGACGTCTGCTGCCTTTGTTTGGCAAAGCAATCCGGACGGGTTTCAGCCTGTTGATGATGTTAACCGAGTCTCGCTTGATTTGTTGGTCGGCATCAACCGTGCGCGGGATACGCTGCTGCAAAACACGCGACAATTTGCAGGCGGGTTTGCCGCGAACAATGCGTTGTTGTGGGGATCGCGGGGGATGGGGAAATCATCGTTGGTCAAAGCGGTGCATGGGACTTTGATTGATGAAGGCCTGTCTTTGAAATTGATCGAATTGCAACGTGAAGACCTGCCATCGGTCGGTCGATTGTTGGAGCATTTGCGTGGGGTCGACGCGCGGTTTGTGCTGTACTGTGACGATCTGTCGTTCAGCCAAGACGATACCCACTATAAATCACTAAAGGCTGTTCTGGATGGGGGCATTGCGGGACGTCCTGAAAATGTAATCCTCTACGCGACGTCCAATCGCCGACATCTTATGCCCCGTGATATGATTGAGAATGAACAATCCTCGGCCATCAATCCCGGTGAATCGGTCGAAGAAAAAGTATCTTTGTCTGATCGGTTTGGCCTGTGGCTGGGATTTCATCCGTGTGACCAAGACAGCTTCCTTGCTATGATCGACGGGTATTGCGCAGCCTACAATATCTCAGTCCCAGCAGCTGAATTGCGGGCAGAAGCAATCGAATGGCAAGCAACACGCGGCAGCAGATCAGGCCGCGTGGCTTGGCAGTTTTTCACAGACCTTGCAGGACGCAAGGGTGTGTCGATTACTTAAAGGAATTCTTCCGGATCGACGGATTCCATTCCACGACGGACCTCAAAGTGCAGGAACGATGGCGACCCTGCGGCGACCTTTGCAATTGTCTGCCCGCGTTTGACACTAGCGCCTTTTTGAACACTGATGCCGTCAATGTTGGTATAGACGGTCAGCAGGTTGTTGGGGTGTTGAATGACCAATAGGTTCACCCCGTTTGTGTCTTTGCTGATCGCAACCACACGCCCCCCTTGTGCAGCTTTCACGCTGGTTCCTGCGGCGGCGCCAATATCAATACCTTCATTCCGTCCACGCTGGAACGCACGAATAATGCTGCCCCCGACGGGGCGGGTCATCACAGCGCGGCTTGCGGATGCTGACGTGGCAGGTTTTAAATCCGCCACTGGCGCTGATGGTGCAACAGTCGCTGCAGCAGCTGCCGCTGTTTGAACAGCCCCATCCCCACGCGGTTGCGGTCGTGTTGCGGATGGCGGGGTTGGGGTCAGGGAACCAGATCCCGGTGCGCTGACAACGGGCACTGTCAGGTCATTTTTGATAACCACCGGTATCAGCAAGGTTTGTCCTTCCCGCAGGTCCAGATCGCTGCCCAACCCGTTCCATTCGGCCAGTGATTTGACTGGTACTTGATACAGACGTGCGATGGTAAAGGCAGTTTCACCTGGCTCTACTCGGTGTTGAATGGGTTCCGGTACAGGGACAGATGCAGCAGCCACCACTGGTGCGGATACTGCACCGGCGGACAGTTCGGACACATCAACGACAGATGGAGTCAACACAGTCGTTGCGGCCTTGGTCGTGCCACTTGGCAAAGACAGGATTTCGCCATCCCGCAAAACAGCATCTACGGTCAGACCGTTCACACCAGCAACCGCAGTGGGGGATTGCCCCACCCGTTGCGCCAGTGACGCGACCGTGTCGCCGCGACGCGCAACCGCGACATCGTAATCGGAATAGGAAATCACACCCCTACCATCAGCCGCAGGCCGTGACGCAACCGTTGCCCCACGTGCGGCTGCACTGGTGTCCAACCCGCCCACTTTGCCACGCAGGTCTAAATCCCAGCCATCTGTACAGGCGGTGGTCAGCAACATGCCAGCAAGGGCTGTTATGTGTAATGTGCGGCGCACGGTGATTGTTGTGGTCATGGACTGCTTCCTATCCCTGTTAATTGCGGCCTACCTCTTGGGTGGGTATCTGTCCGCATCGCGCCCAAGTCCTTCGACCAAGGGTACAAATCTTACTTGTAGAATATCTTCGTAATCAAAGCCGCGATCAAGCTTTGTTACTTTGACAAGGGTTTGAACGGCGTCTGATTGCCCAACAGGCACGACCATAATGCCACCCACGCGCAATTGCGCCAACAA
>JBMZCY010000128.1:0-5789 GCA_049613825.1 Planktomarina sp. | reverse complement strand
TCCGACCCTCGGCGTCAAAGATCCCGGCAGAGATGTCGCCGCATTCGCGCACAATGGGTGAGAATGCGGCGCGGATCAGGGTCTGACCTTGTTCTTCGACCACGGCAAGCAGGCGGTTCCACATGACTTGATATTGGACTTGAGATGGATTGCTCATTGGGCAACTCCTTTCACGACGACTTCGATGGTCGCATCCGCCAAGGCACGCGCCACACGGGACGCAGGGACGATGACGGTGGTTTCTTCTTCGGTGATGACAGCAGGGCCTTGGACCTGCGATCCGGCGGTGAAATCAGACCGCAGCGTTTCCGCGGCGTCTGTTACCGCACCGACCGCAGGATCAAACAACGCGCGGGTGCCTTGGGTTGTAACATCCGAAGATGCACTAACCACATCCACAGGCGTGACCTTCGCTGACGGAGTGGTAGAGTTCACGGCCCAAACCGTAATCTCGATCTCCATCCCCTCAACTGTCCTTGAAAACAGGGTGGCGTATTCAGTTTCGAACAGGGATTTGTATGTATCCACATCCGGTTTTGCGGCCTGTTCCGGCGTCAGATAAACAGGAATTTCCCATCCCTGCCCCGAATAGCGCATATAGCATTTGTGTTCAGCAGCGATGGGCGCATCCGCGTCGCAGGTGCGAACGAAGCCTGTCGCTTCACCCTCTAACCCGTCAAAGATGCCAGCCACTGCAGCCCCATCAAAATCACCAAGGCGCATGAACTGCGACCGCGTCGCCTCAAACGAAAACGGTGCACGTAGGAAGCCGATGGCAGAGCCTACACCTGCCCCTGTGGGGACCAACAAGCGATCAATGCCAAGCTTTTCGCACAGACGTCCTGCATGCAATGGGGCAGCACCGCCGAACGCGATCATTGTATATTCAGACAGATCTTCGCCATTTTCCACCGCGTGAACACGGGCGGCGTTGGCCATGTTTTCGTCGACGACTTCGGCAATGCCAAAGGCAGCCTCGACCGCGTCCATGCCCAAGGCTTCACCCAGATTATTCATCAAAGCGGCAGCCGACGCATCCGCATGCAATGGGATCGATCCACCTGCAAAATTGTCAGGGTCCAGCTTGCCCAGAACCAGATCGGCATCCGTCACAGCAGGGCGTTCCCCACCACGACCATAACACGCAGGTCCCGGTTCCGACCCCGCACTTTCCGGCCCGACCCTAATCTGACGCATGGCATCCACATGGGCCAGTGATCCACCACCCGCGCCGATTTCAACCATATCAATCACAGGGATCGAGATTGGCATCCCTGACCCCTTCTTAAAGCGATATGTCCGAGCCACTTCGAACACCCTTGCCGTCTTCGGCGTTTGGTTCTTAATCAAGCAAATCTTGGCCGTGGTGCCGCCCATGTCGAACGACAACACTTTGTCCAACCCGTGACGTCCCGCAATATCCGCCGCGAACACAGCGCCCCCCGCCGGACCGGATTCAACCAACCGCACAGGAAAGTCCGCTGCATTTTCGAGTGAGATAATCCCCCCTCCCGAATGCATCAGAAAGATCGGACACTCCGCCCCTTCGCCCGCCAGACGATCCCGTAGGCGGCCCAGATAGGATTTCATCAGCGGCTTGATATAGGCATTTGCAATCGTCGTGTTGAACCGTTCGTATTCCCGCATCTGCGGCGACACTTCGCAGGACAATGACACCATAATATCGGGCGCACGTTCAGCCAGCACGTCCGCGACCATCCGTTCATGGGCATCGTTCACATAAGAATGCAGCAGACCCACAGCGACTGAGGTAAATCCAGCCGCTACAATCTCATCCACCAAGCTTTCAACAGCAGCACGATCCAGATCAATCAGGACCTGACCATCCGCCTGCATCCGTTCGCGCACGGTATAGCGGAAATTGCGCGGCAGCAGCGGGTCGGGCAGAACAAGGTTCAGGTCGTATTGTTCAAACCGCGATTCAGTCCGCATTTCGATCACATCGCGGAAGCCTTCGGTCGTGATCAGCGCCGTCTTCGCCCCCCGCCGTTCGATCAGCGCGTTGGTCGCCAGCGTCGTACCGTGGATGATCTGCGTGACCTGTGCGGGATCAACACCTGCGGCCTGACACACCGTGTGCATTCCTTCGATGATGGCGTTTTCGGGTGCGGCATAGGTCGTCAGCACCTTGGTCGAATGTTGCCCGAACGGGCCTTCGATCACCACGTCTGTAAAGGTGCCGCCAATATCAGCGCCAAGTCGAATGGGGGTATCAGCCATGGCTGCGATTCCTGTCGTTGTTTGAGGGGACTTTTGCACAAGTTGCACGGTCAGTAGAAATTATTTGAAATGATCAAGGTGATAGATTTTTGTTATGTGCACTTGCGCACTTGATCATCCTTCGAGCGGAACCGACATGCAAATATCCTGTCTGCGACATTCCCCCGCTGTGCCGCCCTCGTTACGTTTCGTCACAGATAATTTTCAGAATTGTTTGCCCAAAGCCGCTGACTTAACGCGGGGCAACACGGTCAGGAGGGTCCCCGATGTTTGACGTTTTCCCAACGGCGCGTTTGCGCCCATCGCCATTTTTTCACGCCATCAAGGCCGAAGGCTGTACATCGGCCAGTATCTACAACCGTATGATCCTGCCCGCGTCCTTTGGCGATCCGGACAAAGAATATTGGGACCTGATCGAACGTTGCGTGATGTGGGACGTGGGCGCAGAACGCCAGGTTCAGCTGGAAGGCCCTGATGCCGGAAAACTGGCGCAGATCATTTCTGCGCGCGACCTGTCCAAGATGAAAATCGGCCAAGGCAAATATGTCCCGATCTGCAACCACCAGGGCGTGCTGATCAACGATCCGATTTGTCTGAAACTGCGCGATGACCTGTACTGGTTTTCCGTCGCAGACAGCGACATCTGGTTCTGGGCGCGCGCCATCGCAGCAGAACGTGGTTTGAACGTCGAGGTCAGCGAACCGGATGTATCCCCCTTGGCTGTGCAAGGCCCAATGGCCGAAGATGTGGTAGCATCCATCTGTGGTGACTGGGTCCGTGACTTGAAATATTTCTGGTTTAAGGAGGCCGAAATCAACGGCATCCCTGTCGCCGTACAACGATCCGGTTGGTCCAAACAGGGCGGGTTTGAAATCTACCTACGCGACGGCGAACGCGGTTTGGAGCTGTGGAACATCGTGAAAGAAGCAGGTCAACCTTACGGGATCGGCAACGGCGGACCGACATCACCAGAACGTGTAGAAAGCGGATTGGTGTCCGTCGGATCTGACACTGATGGCAAAACCAACCCGTTTGAAGCCGGCCTTGGCCGGTTCGTGAACTTGGATGTGCCTGATGACGTCATCGGCATTCAGGCCCTGCGCCGGATCAACGAAGAAGGTCCGGCACGCCGTATGGTTGGCATTCGTTTGGAAGGCGATGAACCTGATCCCTTCGGTTTTCACTGGGAAAACATCATGATTGACGACGAAAAGATCGGATCCCTGACAAACAGCGTGTTCAGCCCGCGCCTGCGCAAGAACATCGGATACGGCCTTGTGCGTGCGGATACAAAGCTGGGCGAACAGGTGCAGGTCATCCGCAGCCGCACCCACACCGTGAACGGCTTGGTCGTGGAAATGCCCTTTATTTAAGCAACAGCGCGATAAGATACGCCAAGGCCCTCATCACTGGGGGCCTTGATTGATTTCAGCTTCAGGCCAAAAGTGATCCTATAGCGCTTTGGGGGAAGTGGGAATTATGCAAAAAGGGCTGTCGTATGGCGGCACGTCTCTGCTGTTCCAGGTCAGATGACCGAACAAGACTCATCGCGGTTTATTGGGATATCGGACTTAGGCCCTTCAAGCCGCCTAACATTTGATCATCGTGCAGCCAGTGATGTGATGATCGGGGTCTACGGGTTTCAAACACGGGACAACGACGACACTGCTACGATCATCTAGGTGAATGCCAACTACGGCAACGCCACCCTTGCTGCCGAAGCCGCTGTGGGCGTCGCCCGCGTCCAGGGACAAATTCCCCGCCTGTGCCGCACGGGCATTGAAGACATCACCCTGCACAAAACCAAAGGCAACTGGAGCGTAAACACAGGAAAGCCCCCGACAATTATGTCGGGGGCTTTCGCAATTGGCGTAGGGTGGGCCAAGGGCCCACCGCAGGTCTTTTAAAACTTAACCCAGCTCTTCCGGCAGGATCAGGTTCAGCGCAATCGCGATGAACGCTGCTGGCAGCAGACCGGACGTCAGCAGGATACGTGCTGTGTCGTTCAAGAATGCCATCGCATCTGGAACCAATTGCAGACCCAGACCAACGGACAAGGATACCGCAAAGATAACCATGTTGCGGCTGTTCCAGTTCACGTCCGACAACATGGATGCACCCGCAGCTGCAACCATACCGAACATCACGATAACACCGCCGCCCAGAACTTGGATTGGCACGGCGTTGATGATTGCGCCCACTTTCGGGATCAAGCCACAGACGATCAGGAAGATCGCACCGATGGTCACAACGTGACGGGACATGACGCCTGTCATCGCGATCAAACCAACATTCTGGCTGAACGATGTGTTTGGCAAAGAACCGAAGATACCTGCGATAGCAGACCCAATACCGTCTGCAAATGTCGCACCGGTAACTTCTTCGTCAGTTGCTTCACGACCCGCGCCACCTTTGGTGATACCAGATACGTCACCAACTGTTTCAATCGCCGAAATAAACGCCATCAGACACATGCCGATGATCAATGCCCAGTTCAGGTCGAAACCGAACTTGAACGGAGATGGTAGTGCAAACGGAGCAGCACCACCCACGCCACCAAAGTTCATGTCGCCCATTGCAAACGCAACGATACAACCGACGACCAGACCGATCAGAACTGCCGCAACAGACAACATGCCACGTGCGAAGAATTTCAGGCCCAAAGTTACGGCAATGACAACACCAGCTTGGAACCAGTTGGACACGCCGCCCCATGTTTCTTTGCCACGGTTGAAATCACCTGCGCCGCCAGCAGCGTATTCGATGCCAACTTTGATCAGTGCAAGACCGATCATTAGAACGATCAAACCAGTAACCAGCGGTGGCAGTGCGAAACGGATGCGCTTGACAAACAGACCCAAGAACGCGTGGAACAGACCACCGATGACAACACCTGTCATCAGGCCGCCCAAACCAGCTGTACCCGCACCAACCATGGCAGGGATCATAACTGGCAAGAACGCAAAGCTGGTGCCCTGAACGATTGGCAGTTTTGCACCAACCGGACCTATACCGATTGTTTGGATCAATGTTGCGACACCTGCAAACAGCATTGCCATTTGGATCAGATAGATGCGTGTATCTGGGTCAGCGTTTGGACCGAATGCGATACCAGCGGCACTTGCGATAATGATCGCGGGTGTGACGTTGGATACAAACATCGCCAGAACGTGCTGGATGCCCAGTGGAATGGCTTTCGCCAGTGGTGGTGTATAGTTAGGATCGCGGAGCTGTTCCGGAGTCCCTATTGAGTTGTCAGTCATTTTTCTTCCCCTCGTTGGACGAAACGGCCTATTTTTTAGCCATTAAGGGAATGTCTAGGACAGAATGACGCGATCTTTCAGCAAAAAATAGCTGATAGTGTATAAAAAATAACAAGACCTAATGATCCTGAAAGTACAGTGAAAATTTCACTTTGGGCATTTCTCAAGATTACCATTAATATAATTAGTATTCCCGATATAATTGTAGCGTTTTGTAATAGTTTCTTATGTGTCATGAATTAAATATTTTATGATTTTGACACAAATGTATATTGTGGTTTTAAG
>JBMZCY010000127.1:0-5807 GCA_049613825.1 Planktomarina sp. | reverse complement strand
TCATGGCGGCAGGCATTCGTATGGTGTCGGAAGAAGAAGTGGAACGTGTTCCGGGGCAGCCGAAACTGGCCGTATATTTCTCGAACACCAATCCTGATTCCGGCTGTTACTGGTCCGTCTTTGCGACCCTGACACAGACCGCGATCCTGACCCGTGATATCAACGTCAAGGTCAGCGCGGGGACGTGGGCATTTATGTCGGGCTATGATCCTGACCAACCTGGCCTGACCGAATTCGACGCGATTACAGAGGTGTTTACGAAGTTCAGCACCGACTTTCGCGCCGCCAATGCGCGGGATTTCCAACCGACAAACGTGGCCCCCTATCGCACTAAGGATGGCCATCCGATGACGATGCCGCAGGTTGCTGTGAAATCCTACGATCAGATTTATGCAGAGGAAGGGCCGGTGCAGTCCGGCGATAATGCGGCACCTGCGAAGGCTGCAGTGCAGGCTGTGGCCGAGACGGCACCTTTGACACAACAACCGCAGGCGCCGAAAACGGTTGAGGCAGGCTTTACCCCCGCAGCAATTCGCCCCGAATTGACCCCCAAAGCGCTGCGACGTCTGAATTTGGAGGTGCTATTGGATGGCGAAGCTGACGCGCAAGAAAAGGTAACGGTGACTGGTGGCGAATAGGGCCTAACCCTTTTGCACCAACACCACCCCCGCGACCATCAGGGTAATCCCCGCCGCGCGGGTAAGGGTTAGATGGGCGATCTGAGCGCCGAACAATCCGAAATGATCAATCGCTGCGGCGGACACCAGTTGGCCCAACAACACAAACATCACCGCATTGCCCACGCCAAAATGCGGGGCGATGGCGGTGATGGATAGAACGTAAAACGCGATAAGAACTCCGCCGAGGAGGAGGTGTTTGGGCGCAGTGGCGAGTTTTGTGATCGGGCCGATGCCTGTGGCCAGCGCGACGGCAAGGGCAGTGATAAACGCGACGCCGAACAGCACCACGCCCGCAACCATAGGCGCGCCAAGGTGACGGCCAAGCCCCGCGTTGAGCGCGGCGAGCAGCGGAATGCCGATACCTGCGGCGAACATTGTTAGGGCGTAGAGGGGCATGGGCAACAACTTGTAAAAGTAACTTTATTGAAGTTTATCGTATAAACGCGCCAGAAGTTTAGGGGTAAGAGATTTTAGTTGTTGAAATCTGCAAAAGTAACAAAAAATCTGTTCGAAGGTTAGATGGCGAAAAGTAAGCAACCTAGTAAAGTTTGAGATGAGCTGACTTGATCAACTCATCCCGATCTCTCAATTTACTCAACTAGTCGTCAATAACGACTGCATTTAACACACGCTTAATTACAGCCGGCCAGTAAACTAGATATGCTAATCCCAAGGTGACGATTGTCAGTAGTAACCATACCAGCGCGTGGCCCAGAATATCGCCAAACCCAACGTCGGCTTTTAATCGCCCTACAGTTTTTCCAGTTGAGTCTAAAAGAAGCGTACGATTTATCGGAGCCTTCACAAAATAATATGGAAGCAGAAACAGCGCTAATCCAAGCGTAACGATTGCAAGTAATATCCAAATGATGAGCTGTCCAATAGCTTCGCCCACCGTAAATTCACATTTTAGTTTGTACCCTCTGAAGGTCATTATTTTCTCCAATTTCAAGTAAGAGTTGTTTTGAATGATTTTGAATCAATTTCAACGACAAAGTGAGTGAGGTACGAGCATTCTTCTGTTGATGTGTAAGACCGACCTAAACGTTAAACTCAAACATCCATTTCCTCCATATCCACAAACTTCGCGTTCTCTTGGATATATTGGAATCGCAGTTCAGGCTTCTTGCCCATCAGACGTTCGACCAGATCGCCAGTCTCTCCGCCCACATCCTCATCAATCGTCACGCGGATCAATTTCCGCGTCTTCGGGTCCATTGTTGTTTCTTTCAGGTCCTTGGCGTCCATTTCACCCAGACCCTTAAAGCGTGACACGTCGATCTTGCCTTTGCCGCCCAGACCTTTTTCCAGCCACAGGTTCTTTTCAGCCTCGTCCTGACAATAAATCCGGTTCGCACCTTGGGTCAGGCGGAACAGGGGCGGGCAGGCCAGATACAGGTGACCCGCGTCAATCATCGGACGCATTTGAGTGAAGAAGAACGTCATCAACAGCGCCGCGATATGCGCGCCGTCAACGTCCGCATCGGTCATAATAATGATCTTGTCATAGCGCATGTCATCAAGGTTGAACTTGGTGCCAACGCCGACGCCCAGGGCTTCGCACAAATCGTTAATCTCGGCATTAGTGCCGATCTTGTTGGACGCAGCGCCCAGCACGTTCAGGATTTTCCCTTTCAGTGGCAGCAGTGCTTGGTTCACACGGTTCCGCGCGCCTTTGCCTGATCCACCCGCGGAATCGCCCTCCACAATAAACAGTTCGGTCCCGGCGCGGTCTTTCGACGTGCAGTCGGTCAGCTTACCGGGCAGACGCAGTTTCTTGGTCGCGGTCTTGCGTTGGGTTTCCTTCTCCTGCTTGCGGCGCAGACGTTCTTCGGCCCGCAACACAAGGAAATCGAGGATCGCCCCCGCCGCTTTCGTATCCGCCGCCAGCCAGTTGTCGAACCGGTCACGGACTGAATTTTCGACCAAACGCTGTGCTTCGACAGTCGCCAGGCGGTCCTTGGTTTGGCCCACAAATTCGGGTTCACGAATAAAGCACGACACCAACGCACAGCCGCCTGTGGTCAGATCATCGCGGGTGATCTGCGTGGCTTTGCGGTTGTTCAGCAATTCGCCGTACGCCTTGATGCCTTTCAGAATCGCGGCCCAAAAGCCGGACTCATGCGTGCCGCCTTCGGGGGTTGGAACGGTGTTACAATAGGACTGCATGAACCCGTCGCGGGTGGGCGTCCAGTTGATCGCCCATTCGACCTTGCCCGGCACGTTGAACCGTTCCTGAAATTCGACGGTCCCCGCGAAGGGCGTGTCCGCATATGTTGTCGCCCCATCCAGTGTTTCATTCAGATAATCAGATAGACCACCGGGAAAATGGAATGTGGCCTCGGTCGGGGTTTCGCCATCATCAATCTGGGTCTTCCAGCGGATTTCAACACCGCTGAACAAGTATGCTTTGGACCGGATGGACTTAAACAAACGCGCGGGTTTGAAACGGTGTTTGCCAAAGATTTGTTCGTCCGCGTGGAACGTCACCGATGTGCCGCGCCGGTTCGGGGCTGCACCGATTTTTTCAACGGGGCCTTGCGGGATGCCACGAGAGAAGCTCTGTGAATACAACTCACGATTCCGCGCGACTTCAACAGTCATAATATCGGACAGCGCATTGACAACCGATGCCCCAACCCCGTGCAAACCACCCGAGGTCTGGTACGCTTTCCCACTAAATTTCCCACCAGCATGCAAGGTACACAAGATGACTTCCAGCGCGGATTTGTCAGGGAATTTCGGGTGCGGATCAATCGGAATGCCGCGCCCGTTGTCGCGGATGGTCACGGAGTAATCTGCCTTCAATTCCACCTCGATCCGGTTGGCGTGACCTGCTACCGCTTCGTCCATGGAGTTGTCCAAAACCTCGGCCACCAAGTGATGCAACGCGCGTTCGTCTGTCCCACCAATGTACATGCCCGGGCGCAGACGCACAGGTTCCAGTCCTTCCAGCACCTCGATCGATGAGGCGTCATAGGTCGGGTCATCCTTGGGCGTGTTCAGAAGGTCGTTTGCCATGTGGTGAGGTTCCTCGCGCTAGACCCATGTAATGGCAGATTTCGCACATCGGTGGAAGCGAAACCCTTTATATTGGGTGGTAATCTTTAAGTCAGAAGTGGGGTCAGTTCGCGATGAACCGCTTGGACTGCTTTGAAATGGGACACGATCTGGCCGCGAATGTTCGTATCAATTCCGTCAACCCACAGGGCCAAGGATTTCCGCCGTAGATGTTCACCCTGCGGATGGTCTTTTTCAAACCCGCTTGGAATGCGCTTCAGTTCGGGTTCTGATAGCGTGCCGCCCATCTGTCCAATCAAGGCAGGAATTTTCGTAAAGACGACGGCATCCCGCCAGGCCGAGACTTGTTCAGACGTGAACCCCATCCATCCCCAACCGATGCGCATATAATCCGGTGATACCCCAAAGAACCAACCAGGGCCATTCGTCAGATCTGCCATCGACCACAGCATATGAAGATGCGTGTTGTAGGGGCGTTTGTCTTTGGAAAACCGCACATCGCGGTGGGGACGAAAGATTTTACCTTTGAAGGGATCACCGTAGATCGCCTGCAATTCACCTGCGATGTCATCGATTAATGCAAGGGCAGGGGCCTTCAAACGTGTGTCATATTCGGGCTTATACTCCTGCCACCATGCCTTGGTGTTATCTGCATTCAACCGCGCATAGAAATCCCGCGCTGCTGGGATGATCGCATCATAATCTGTCATCACTGGACCCTGCCGACTGCCTTCGTTACGCAAAGGATATGGCCCAAACAAAATCATTCAAGTCCGAAAGCTGGACCCTTCTGATTCTTGGCCTGCCCCTGATCGGCAGCCAAGTTGCGCAATTTGCTGTGCATACAACCGATACGCTGATGCTGGGATGGTATTCGGTGATCGCCTTAGGGCAGGTGACGCTGGGGGGACAGATCTATTTTCTGTTGTATGTACTCGGGTCCGGTTTTGCTTGGGCGCTATTGCCGATTGTGGCCAGTGCTTGGGAAAATAAGGACGTCACACAAGTGCGTCGGGTGACCCGTATGGGGCTTTGGTTGTCCAGTGCGTTTGCGGCACTGACGATGGTCCCCATGTGGTTCGCGTCCCCGTTGTTGCAAATGATGGGTCAAACGGCTGAACTGGCGGATGGGGCACAAACCTATCTGCGTATTGCAGGGTGGGGAATGTGGCCGACGTTAATGGTTCTGGTTTTGCGCAGTTACCTGTCTGCTTTGGAACATACAGCCGTTGTGTTGTGGATTTCGCTCGCTGTCTTGGCGGTAAACGCAGCTGTGAATTATGTGCTGATCTTTGGCTATTTCGGCGCACCTGAATTGGGCTTAAAGGGTGCGGCTATCGCCAGCCTTGCCGTGGCAATCTGTTCGATGATCGGATTCGTGGCCTACATTCAGTATCATTTTGCAAATCACGATCTGTTTGCCCGTTTCTGGCGCGTTGATATGGATGCAATCCGCCAAGTTATCGCATTAGCTATCCCAATCGCTGCCACAGCCCTTGCTGAAAGTGGTTTGTTTGCGGCCTCCGCCCTGATGATGGGCGCGATGGGAACAATTGAAATTGCATCTCATGGCATCGTTTTACAATGGGCCGCGTTGACGTTTATGATCCATATGGGCCTGTCGCAGGCCGCGACAGTTAGGGCAGGGCAAGCGTTTGCACACAAAGATACGGACGAGCTGCGCAAAGTAGGGATCGCCAGCATGGGCATGTCCGCATTCATTTCTGCCGTTGTAATCTGTATCTTTATCGCGATCCCAACCACGTTGATCGGCGCGTTTCTGGATCAAACGGATCCACTGGCCCCACAGATACTTACCCTTGGCACCAGTCTGATCCTGATCGCCGCCGCATTCCAATTTGTCGACGGGGCGCAGGTTATGGCCCTCGGTTTGTTGCGCGGGCTTCAAGATACAAAGGTCCCGATGGTGATTGCCACAATCTCATACTGGTTGATCGGCCTTCCAATTGGTTACATTCTCGGCTTTCACACTGCCCTCGGCGCCCAAGGCATATGGTGTGGACTGGTCTCGGGCCTAGCATTAACTGCAATTCTACTCTGGATCAGATACCAGAAATTACTTAGCCAAGGCTTCCAATCAGCCTA
>JBMZCY010000126.1:0-5856 GCA_049613825.1 Planktomarina sp. | reverse complement strand
TTGTGGTTGAAAAACCGTTTGGCCGCGATTTGGAGTCGGCCAAGGAATTAAACGCGGCGCTGGCTGCGGAATTTGACGAGACTCAGATTTATCGCATTGATCATTATCTGGGCAAGGAAACCGTGCAAAACCTGATGGCGGTGCGGTTCAGCAACTTGTTGTTTGAACCGCTGTGGAACGCGCAATACATTGATCACATTCAGATAACGGTGGCTGAAACTGTTGGCGTTGGCGGGCGTGGTGCCTACTACGATAAATCGGGCGCGATGCGCGATATGGTGCAAAACCACCTGATGCAGCTGCTGTGCCTGATCGCCATGGAACCCCCATCAAAGTTTGAACCGGATGCGGTTCGGGATGAAAAACTAAAAGTCATTCGGGCGCTGCAACCGTTGGAACCCCATGAAATTGTGCGTGGCCAGTATGATGCAACGGACAGCGAAGGCACATACCGTGATGATGCCGAAAACCCGCGCAGCTTTACCGAAAGCTTTATCGCATTGAAGGTGAAGATTGCGAACTGGCGTTGGTCTGGTGTGCCATTCTATTTGCGGACGGGGAAGAAACTTTCGGCGCGATCATCTGAAATTTCGGTCGTTTATAAAAAACTGCCTCATTCGATCTTTGAAGACGCAGCAGGCGAAGAAAACCACAATGTTCTGGCCATTCAATTGCAACCGAACGAAGGCATGACAATGGATGTGACCATCAAGGAACCTGGACCGGGCGGCATGCGCTTGGTTCATGTCCCTTTGGATATGACATTTGCAGACGCGTTGGGCGATGATGCCGAAGATGCCCCAGATGCCTATGAACGCCTGATTATGGATGTGATCCGCGGTAACCAGACCCTGTTCATGCGCGGGGATGAGGTTGAGGCGGCGTGGCGCTGGACGGATCCGATTATCCAAGGGTGGCAACATCGCGGCGATGTTCCTAAAATGTATGATGTGGGCAGTGACGGTCCAATGGACAGCCATGCATTGTTGCACCGTGACAACCGTAGATGGCGGAGGATTGTTGGATGAAACTGACGGAATATGTCGATTCAGAAATGATGATGCTTGATCTGGCCAGCCGTGTGGCGGGTGATCTGGAAAATATCTTGCTGACAAACGACCGTGCGTCGCTGGTTGTGCCAGGCGGCTCTACACCAGGTCCGATGTTTGATGTCCTGTCTGCTGCCAATATCGACTGGGCGCGAGTCGATGTGATGCTGACTGATGAACGCTGGGTTCCATTGGATCATAGCAGGTCAAACACGGGCATGTTGAAGGCCAGACTGTTTAAAAACCGTGCCGCAGCCGCGAATCTGATCCCGTTCTATCAAGATGGTGTTGATTCTGTGGAAGGTGCCGCTTCAATTTCAGATCGGGTCACGGCATTCATGCCTCTGGGCGTTGTTGTTCTGGGAATGGGCACAGACATGCATTGCGCATCCCTTTTCCCCGGCGCGCCGGAATTACAGGCCGCGCAGGCAAGCGATGCGCCTGCAGTGTACCCGATGTCGCCCGGTGACGGGTTAGAACCGCGCGTGACTTTGTCGGCGCGGGCATTGGCCAGTGCCATGTCGCTTCACATTCTTATCATCGGGGATGAGAAACGGATTGCTTTAGAAGCAGCACAGGATTTGCCTTTTGACAAAGCGCCGATTGGGCAGTTTATCAGCAAGTCAGACATTCATTGGGCAAAGGCATAAAGACATGTGGGATACTCTAAAAGCGCTTCACGAACAGGTCGCACCCCGCAGGATTGAAACACTTTTTAATGCTGAGGGCCGTGCTGCCGACTATGCAATTCAAAGCGATGGATTGCTGTTTGATTATTCCAAAACCAACATCAATGATCAGGTCCGTGACGAATTGGTTGCATTGGCCAATAACGCAGATTGGACCGCGAAACGCGATGCGATGTTCCGAGGGGACCGGATCAACATTACCGAAGACCGATCTGTCCTGCACACCGCATTGCGTCGCAACGATGGCCCGCTGATCGTCGATGGTGTGGACGTCATGGTGGACGTCTTTGCCATCCGCGAACGGATGTTAACGTTTGCCGAAGATATTCGGGCAGGCCGGTACAACGGGCAGGGTGGCCAGATCACGGATGTGGTCAACATTGGCATTGGTGGATCTGATCTGGGCCCGGCGATGGCAGTGGCCGCTTTGGCACCGTTTGCCGATGGCCCCAAGTGTCACTTTGTATCTAACGTGGATGGTGCGCATGTCGCCGATGTTCTGGACGGGCTGAACCCTGAAACAACACTGGTCATTGTGGCCTCGAAAACGTTCACAACCATCGAAACCATGACCAATGCACAAACCGCACGCGACTGGATGGCGTCGGCTGTGACGACACCGTCTGCGCAGTTCGCGGCTTTGTCCACAGATGAAGAAAAGACCGGCGCCTTCGGAATTTCACCGGATCGTGTGTTCGGGTTCGAAGACTGGGTCGGTGGTCGCTATTCTGTATGGGGTCCTATTGGTCTGTCTTTGGCAATTGCGATCGGCGCAGATAATTTCCACTACTTCTTGTCGGGCGCAAAGGCGATGGACGATCATTTTTGTGATGAAGATACACATGATAACATCCCGCTTATGCTTGCGTTGGTCGGGATTTGGCATGCGCAGATCTGTGGATATGGAACACGGGCTGTTTTGCCGTACGAACAACGCCTGCTGCGTCTGCCTGCGTATTTGCAGCAGCTTGAAATGGAATCGAATGGCAAGCGGGTCACTGTTGACGGCAAACCCACCGCAATACCAACGGGTCCGATTGTCTGGGGCGAACCCGGAACCAATGGTCAGCACGCGTTTTATCAGCTTATACATCAAGGCACGCGCATTGTGCCGTGTGAATTCATGGTTGCGGCTGAGGGTCACGAATCTGACCTGACCCACCACCATCTGCTGTTACAGGCCAACTGCCTTGCGCAATCTGAGGCGCTGATGCTGGGTCGTGATTTCGCCACTGCCAAGGATATAGCCGCACAAAAAGGGTTTGAGGGGGATGAGCTGGATCGCCAGACCGCCCATCGTGTGTTCGAAGGCAACCGTCCGTCGACCACACTCTGTTATCCGAAGCTAACCCCTTATGTGTTGGGCCAGATCGTTGCCATGTACGAACACCGCGTTTTCGCCGAAGGTGTAATTCTTGGCATCAATTCGTTTGATCAATGGGGGGTAGAACTGGGTAAGGAACTGGCCACCGCATTGGGGCCAATTCTGGAAAGTGGCGATGCATCGGGCAAAGATGGATCAACCCAGCAACTGGTTGGATATCTTACGAGCTGTTAACGGTCGTCGACACACCCGTCCGTAGCTATGAATTTTTCACGGACGGGATCCGGGATCGTGTGCTTTTGACCCGTGTGATCCAGCCATACAATGACCGCAGATCCGGTTGCGCGCAGGTCGCCTGACCAAACCGCATATTCCATGGTGAAGCTGCTGGTGCGCATCCGTGCTGTGCGACCTGTTACCACATAAGGTTCATGCAGGCCCATTTCCTTACGATAATCCATCGCAATGGATTTCAGCACCAATCGTGGCGGTTGCCCCGAATAATCTGCGACTTTATATTCGCGGAAATAATTGACCCGCAGGTTTTCCAACCATTTCAAATAGGCCGTGTTGTTGATGTGCCCCAACGCATCCAGTTCTCCGAAACGGGTCACATCTGCCATCCCAAAGCCCCATGGGGCAGGGATCTCTAACGCGCGTAGATCATTTGAAACCAGCGGTGTGTGATAAGAAAGTGTGTCATAAATCATGGTTCTTTGTGCACTGCGCAAAATTTACGTGCAAGGCGTCAAAGCGTTTTGCAATTTGGCAAGGATTGTGGTGCTATAAGAAACAATCGGCTAGAAGGCTGCAGCATGAAATTTATCTTCCACGGCGGGTTCCACAAAACAGGAACGAACAATATTCAACGCGCCTTGCTGTCCCAGATGGATTGGTTGAGCACGAAATCAACTATGGTGCTGCCCCCTGTCGATGCAAAGAGAATGGGCCTTAACATTAGTTCTTCGGTTCGTGAGGACGGGTTGGCGCGATTGGACGAAAAGCGGCCAAATCGTTTGATCATCAGCGACGAAGCCCTGTTTGGAAACATCGGGCAGGTGGTGTTTACGGGGGATCTGCACCGGTTTCCGGCCCGTCCGATTGACGCTTATTTGACAGATTTTGACACACATCCCACTGATATTTTATTGTGCGTTCGGGATTATGGAGCCTTCTTTTCAGCAGCATATGCCGGATCGATCGGTCCATTGGCCGCAAAGCGGTTCGCGATGCCTGATGTGGCCGCGTTGAAAGTTATGGGGAATATGCCAACGTGGGTACGGCTGATCACAACGGTGTTGAAAAAGTTTCCTAATGCCAGGGTCACACTCTACCGTTATGAGGATCATGAGGCCATCCAACCGAAAATTTTTGACTATTTCCTTGGCACCGATGTGGCTGAGAAATTCATGAGCAAGACCAAAGATGTCATTGCGCAACCTGTCCCTGAAACACCAACGCAACCAATGATGGACCGCTTTTTTAAGCATTTGAATTCCGTTGGCCTGATCGATGCCTATCGCGACTGGCAGGACACCATGCGATATGACTGGATCGAGGGGCCAGAATTTTCAATCTGTACCGCCCAACAGGCTGATCACCTGACCAAAACATATAACTCAGATTGGGAAGAACTGCGGTCATATCAAAACATCACCATGCTTGAACCTTAATCGTCTTCCAGTCCTTCCAGCTGATCTTCCAGGTTCTCAATCTGATTCTCTTTCCGAATTAGATTGGCGGTAAAACCTGCCATCAAGGTTTCGACCATTTGAGCACGATTTGATTGACCATAATATTCACGCAAGATATTTCGCCACCAATACAATTTTCTGCGCGACCGATAATATTGATAGAACTGCGTTTCGTTTAAGCTATCAAACATCATATGGCGCATAATATCGGGCAGTGTGCCCATCCGGTTCAGGAATAACGCAGACTTATGGCCTGACATGCGGCAGTTGTATTTTGAAACATTCGGTCCGTTCAGGCGCTGCGCATGTAAAAAATCCAGTTCAAATCCTGGATCATAAAATACATGGGTACGTGCTTGCAGATCAAGTCCATTGGCCCCGTCTGCAAACAGACCAGACCAATCTTGTCTGCGCCCTGCGTCAAACCGAGTTTCCCATGGAACGATGTTCGGGTCCAGTGTTGATTGCGGGTTGAACGCAGCTACGTGTGCGGCGGGCACCAATTGTGCAAATACCAATGCTGCAAACCCACCCATTGAAGTGCCTGTGAATAAAATGCGATCATAGCCGTCAAAGAATCCGTCTGCGGCAAGTGTTTGAAATCGTTTGATAATCCACGGATCGCGAAACCAGTTTGGGGCATTTACCGTAACACCTAGATGGCTTATGTTTGCATCGCGTGCAAATTTGCATGCCCACGGTTCTCGTGAAGGTGCACGGTCCCGAACATTGGCAAGGTTGTCAAAAGTTACCAGCAGGAAATTGCGCGGCCTTTTCACGAAAATCATGGCAGCGTTCGGCTTTTTTTCCAGAAAGCCTTCGCCCCACATTCCCAACAACAGATCTTGATACCACAACGGGTAAATACGACGCCCGTCCGGGCCTTTGCTGTCAATTTCGATTGTGTTTTCGGCCTCGGGTTTGTTCACTGCATCATCCTGCTTTTCAGCAACAATACCACGCGGTGGGCATGATTGTCATTCATTCTGACAATTATAATCCACAAACTTTGATCAAATGCGCTGTATAAATCTGAAATAGCCCAAAAATTGTGAGATTTGGAGCGGGTAACGGGAATTGAACCCGTAACTTAAGCTTGG
>JBMZCY010000125.1:0-5877 GCA_049613825.1 Planktomarina sp. | reverse complement strand
AAGTGCATCACCTGACAAAGTGTTGAAGTGATAGAACCCATCCGCTGACGCTTTCGTGAGGCGCATCAGGTCTTCACCCGAGATATTCCCTGAAACAACGTGGGCGGTCAGGATTTTTGTCAACAAGCCTTTGTTTTCTGGCTGCAACAATGTTTCAACGGTACCCGCTGGCAAGGCTGCAAATGCTTCATTTACCGGGGCAAAGACTGTGAACGGGCCCGGACCTTGTAGGGCATCCACCAGATCAGCGGCTTTTACAGCGGCGACAAGCGTTGTGTGATCTGCAGAATTCACAGCGTTTTCGATGATGTTCTTGTCTGCGAACATCGGCGCACCACCCACCATCGGGTTGCCTGTTGCGGCGTGACCTGCTGCGGATGCGATGCCGGCAGAAACAGTGAAGACTGCGGCAATAATCATTGTTTTGATAGACATAGTGTAAACTTTCTCTGTTGAACCCAAGGTTGTCTTGGTTGCCCTAAGCCACGGAAGGGCCAAAAAAGAAGTTTCACTAAATTTCAGGCAAATGCCTCACATTCGATCACAGCGCCGTGAGGGGAACTGCCGCGATAGGTGTTGTTGTGGGTTGACCGGTTGGCGAACCGCCCGCTTGTTCGATGGTCACAGCAATCAATGCACCTGCGAAATCAAAATCCCCACCAATCGGCACAGTCTTACGGTTTTCCATGACACCCAACGAAATCGGCGCACCGCCTTCGGGGATCAGCCACAGTTCATGGTCACGGTCATCTGGCAGGGTTTCCGCCTGGGACGCCATGACCAACATGCGGGTTTCAACATCAAGGCGCACATCGAAGGTGATCGTATCCACGCTTGCCACCGCCTGCACATCGTAGGTTGGTAGGTTGGAATAGTTGTAAACGGTCACACCAACGAAGGCAGCCGTCGCCAATGGCAAAATCTTGGTTACAAGGAAATCAAAATAATTCCGGCGTTTTTTCGGGAACAGCTTTTTATCAATCCGTGCCTTCACCGCATTGGACGGTGCTTCACCTGCATTATCAAGGCCCACCAGACCTTCGGCCCAGTCCTCATAGATCGCACGTAATTCCACATCTTTGGACAAATCACGCTCGAACGCGGTCGCTTCCTTGGGGGTCATCATTCCCAAAGAATACTCGCCCGAGCGGGCTGTGTTATTGTCCAGTTCCTCTGTCATCTCGACAGACACTCCTTCAATGCGATCAGGCTGCGACGTAGCCAAGTGCGTATGGTGTTCAGCGGCACGTCATATTGCGCGGCAAGGTCAGCATAGCTTTCCCCGCCCAAATAAGCGCGTTTCACAGCATCGGCCTTTTGCGCATCAAGTTCATCCAGACAGGCCACAATCCGCGCCTGTTCGCCTTTGGCCACCACCCGCGTTTCCGCATCGGGTTCGGGGTCACGCAAATCATAGGACAGTTCTTCCGTCGATTTCGCCTTCGATTTCCGCTTTCGATCAATTGCCACATTCCGCGCGACGGTAATCAGCCACGTCATGGGCGACAAACCGTTCACCTGATACATGCCTGCCTTATTCCAAATTTTTATATAAGCATCCTGAAGCGCGTCTTCAGCCTGTGCCCTGTTCCCCAACACACGCAGGCACACACCAAAAAGTTTCGCGCTGGTTTTTGAATATAGAAAATCAAACGCATCGCGGTCTTTTAACGCAATCCGGCCAATGGCAGCTTCGATTTCCTGTCGTGGGTCCAAGGTTTTTTCCTTTGTTCACACTGGTCCTAACAAAACATCTGTACTGGCGCAAAGAAGATCGTCATTCCCCTTCCCCTTGCCCATCCACGCGATATGTTGCACGTGAGCAGGAACACATGATTGTGACGACACAAGGAATTTCAAAATGGCTGACGATAATCTGGATCTGGACATGCAACCGACTGAAGACATCTCGGTGCGTGAGGTCTTTGGCATCGACAGCGATATGAAGGTCAAGGGCTTTCCAAAACGCACAGAACGTGTGCCGGACTTGGACAGCACCTATAAATTCGACGCGGACACCACGATGGCGATCTTGGCCGGCTTTTCCCATAACCGCCGTGTGATGGTTCAGGGCTATCACGGGACAGGTAAATCGACCCACATCGAACAGGTCGCATCGCGCCTGAACTGGCCCTGTGTGCGTGTGAATCTGGACAGCCATATCAGCCGGATCGACCTGATCGGGAAGGACGCGATCAAACTGAAAGACGGCAAGCAGGTTACCGACTTCCAGGAAGGCATCCTGCCATGGGCGCTGCGCAACCCGACTGCGATTGTGTTCGATGAATACGATGCAGGCCGCGCAGACGTGATGTTCGTGATCCAACGTGTTCTAGAGGTTGACGGTAAACTGACGCTTCTGGACCAGAACAAAGTCATCAGCCCCCATGAACATTTCCGCATCTTTGCGACGGCGAACACCGTGGGCTTGGGCGACACAACTGGTCTGTACCACGGCACTCAGCAGATCAACCAAGGCCAAATGGACCGTTGGTCACTGGTGTCCACCCTGAACTATCTGTCCATCGGCGCGGAATCCGCGATCGTTCTGTCCAAGAACCCGAACTATAATACTGAGTCTGGTCGCAAGACCGTAAAGCAGATGGTCACAGTGGCTGACCTGACACGAACCGCGTTCATGAACGGCGACCTGTCGACCGTGATGTCGCCGCGGTCTGTTATCGCATGGGCCCAGAACGCAGAAATCTTTAACAACGTCGGCTATGCCTTCCGCCTGTCCTTCCTGAACAAATGTGATGAGTTGGAGCGTCAGACGGTGGCAGAATTCTACCAGCGTTGTTTTGATGAGGAACTGCCGGAAAGTGCAGCAAGCTTGAGCATCGGATGATCCGATTTGCGATCGCATTTGTTACTCTGTGTACCCCTTCAATTGGGTATGCAGAACTGTCGTCCTCTGAACAGGCCGCACTTGATGAACGCGCCCCAACCGCTGCGGAACGGGCGCGTCACCAGGAACAATGTGCGATCAATCCTGTCCAAGTTGGCCGCCTGAATATATCATCCAACGTGCAGGCGACGCTTACCAAGCTACCGGCAATGACATTTCTAAAGGCAGTCGAAGTCGTATTTCAGGGGCCCGAAGCTGAGACATTTGTACCCGTTGCTTATAACGATGTTGAAAACGGAGGGATCGCAGGGTTCGACCTTTGTGGTAGGACAGACATTGTTACGTTCATCAAACCAACGACCAAAGGCGATATCGTAAAAATCATTACCTTACGATTGCGCGTCGGTTTGGATTTACAAACGGAATATCCCGCAACGTCGGTTGAAGTGTTGGATCGTAAGATGATTATTAGCAATGACAGCGAAACATACGCAGTCCTAAACTTGTCTGAACCTGCCACGCGGCACTGGTACGATACCTCTGCAGGGTCTTGGGCTGTGCAAAACAGCGTCACACAAGGCCTTATTTTTGGAGATACACTCGCATTAAGGATGCCGAGATGACCAACCCAAACGACAACCCCGCTGATCCATTCAAAAAGGCGCTGGCCGAAGCGACCAAGGTTATGGCGAATGACACTGATCTGTCAGTGACATTCTCGGTCGATCCTCCGGGGGCCTCGAACGAATCCATCCGCTTGCCGCAGGTATCGCGCCGTATGACGCGCGAAGAAGTGTTGTTGGCGCGTGGAACTGCTGATGCGTTGGCGCTGCGCCACAAGTATCACGATCAAAGTACTGCGAACCGCTATTCGCCCACCGGCCAAATGGCGCGGGATATTTATGACGCGATGGAAACCGCGCGCTGCGAAGCTGTGGGTGCACGTGACATGCCGGGTACCGCTGGCAACATCGATGCAAAGATTGCGGATGAAGCGTTGCGGCGCGGGTATGGGAACATGAAGGCCCCTGCTGACGCTCCGCTGGCTGTGGCGGCTGGGTATCTGGTACGGCATCTGGCGACGGGGCGCGAACTGCCCGAAGACGCGGCCAACGTGATGAACCTGTGGCGCGACTTTATCGAAGGCCAGGCCGAAGGTTTGGGTGATCTGCAAGATGTGTTGGCCGACCAAGCCACATTTGCGAAATTCGCCCGTCAAATGATCGACGATCTGGGCTATGGCGACCAGCTGGGTGATGACCCCGATGGCGAAGACGAAGACTCTGACGACGATGGCGGCGCCGAGGAAACCGAAGAAGACGAACCGGATTCCACAGGGTCAGATGATCAGGACGAAAATGAGGACATGGATGCAAATCCAGAACAGTCCCAAGAAGAACAGCAAGATGCGCAATCTGCCAGCGTCAGCACAGATGACATGGCCGATATGGAAATGGGCGACGAGGCTGAAATGCCCGAAGGCGAAGCGCCTTTGGAACCACCTGCCCCGATGCCTATTTCCGACGCTGATCCTGATTACCTGGTCTACACCACCGATTGGGATGAAGAAGTAAAAGCCGAAGAACTGGCCGAACCACAAGAACTAGAACGGTTGCGCAGCTATCTGGATCAACAGCTGGAACCTTTGAAGGGTGCTGTGTCGCGTTTGGCCAACAAGCTGCAACGCCGCCTTCAGGCGCAGCAGAACCGGTCTTGGGAATTCGACATGGAAGAAGGCACATTGGATGCTGGACGCCTTGCACGGATCGTCGCGAACCCGACCACGCCGCTGTCATTCAAAGTCGAAAAAGATACTGAGTTTCGGGATACTTGTGTGACGCTGCTGCTGGATAACTCTGGTTCCATGCGCGGACGTCCGATTTCGATTGCGGCGATTTGTGCCGATGTTCTGGCCCGGACGTTGGAACGGTGTAACGTGAAGGTCGAAATCCTTGGCTTTACAACCCGCGCTTGGAAAGGTGGCTTGTCCCGTGAAGAATGGCTGGGTGAAGGCCGTCCACAAGGCCCGGGTCGTTTGAACGATTTGCGTCACATCATCTACAAGGGTGGAGATACCCCGTGGCGGCGGGCACGTCCGAACCTTGGTTTGATGATGAAAGAAGGGCTGCTGAAAGAGAACATCGATGGCGAGGCACTCGAATGGGCGCACCGTCGGATGAATGCACGTCCCGAGGCGCGGAAAATTCTGATGGTGATTTCTGACGGCGCGCCTGTGGATGACAGCACCTTGTCGGTAAACCCCGCGAACTTCTTGGAGAAACACCTGCGTGACGTGATCGCGATGGTGGAAAAGCAGAAGAAAGTTGAACTGCTGGCAATTGGGATCGGTCATGACGTGACCCGTTACTATGACCGCGCAGTGACGATTACGGATGTGGAACAATTGGCAGGGGCGATGACCGAACAACTGGCCGCGCTGTTTGACACTGATCCACGTGCCCGTGCGCGGGTGATGGGCATGAAGAAGGCAAGCTAACCTCGATCCGCTTGACCTTACGTGCTGAGAATGCACGTTAAGGGAAACAGCATTTCCGGAGCTTGCTATGATCCAGACCTTCACCGCCACCACCAACCCTGACCAAGGCCCGCCCCGACTGGCGGCCCTGCGTGATTGGATGGCGACCGAAGCGCTGGACGGTTTTCTTGTGCCGCGTTCCGACAAACACCAAGGCGAATATGTAGCGGACTGTGATGACCGGTTGGCGTGGTTGACGGGGTTCACAGGGTCTGCGGGTTTTGCCTGTATCTTGTGTGATCATGCGGGAGTATTCATTGATGGCCGCTACCGCTTGCAAGTTTTGGATCAGGTTGCAGACGTGTTTACCCCTGTGCATTGGCCTGAAATCAGCCTGACAGATTGGCTGCTGGATAGCGCAATTCCAACAGCCGTGATTGGCTTTGATCCATGGTTACACACGGTTTCCGAAATCGCGAAATACCGTGACGCGCTGGCGGGGACGAACATCACCCTGCGCCCCTGTCCGAATGGTATTGATGCTATCTGGGAT
>JBMZCY010000124.1:0-5878 GCA_049613825.1 Planktomarina sp. | reverse complement strand
ACCAATATCACGTGCCACCCTGCCCCAGTAATGGGCGGTCGCACATGCCTCCATCGCAATAATGCAGAATGGCTGGGCCTTAAGAAAAGCCATGAACTGAGCACGGCTTAATTTCTTCTGAAGAACCTTCTTGCCTGTCTCATCAATTCCGTGAACCTGAAATACGTTCTTGGCCAGATCAACGCCAACGGTTGTCGCAGTCGCATGTGTCATTTCAATTCCTCTCCTTGTTTGCGCCAACTACAGCGCACCTTCGTTCAATTGTGAACCGGCAGGAGGGGCATCCAATCCATCAGTTTATGTTACCTATTTAACCCATGCAACTTTCACATTCGCAAAAACCGCTAAAGTGGAAAGTACGATTAAGCGGGTGCTTTGTAGGGTGCAGAAGCGAGACAGGTCCAGTCATTTGGAACACCCATTTGATCTCATGACAGGCGGCTCTTTAATAGATCGCCTGATTTGAGAAGAATGGGATGGCCAACCATCGAGAATGCAGTGTTAATTTGCTTCAGTGCCCGGAGCGTTTCCTGATGGATGTTGCTTGTTTCGATGCTATCAACCAGTCCTTCGCGCAGGCGACCGATATGGCTCCGTTGTAACTTCTGCTCAACCTTACGCACTTTTTCTTTGGCCGCGACGAGTTCGCGCGCTTCTGCCGGATTTTGGTTCATCATCACATTCAGAGCGAGTTGCACATTGCTTTGGACGCGGTCGGTGAAATCACGGATCTCATTGCGGCCTTGGGGCGAAAATTGCACTTTTTGCAGATCTAGGCGCTCGGCGAGCTCTAGCATGATCCGTGTGATAGTATCGGAGGCGGAATCGAGGCTGGAAGACATCAAGGCAAGTTCCATCGACCGGCGGCTCAGGTCTTCATCCATGCCTTTTTGCCCAAGGCGCGCGAGGTAGAGTTTGATCTCTAGATGCGTTTGTTTGACGACCTTGTCCTGATCCACGATCAAGCTGGCGTTTGCGTTGTTCCATTGGTCATAAAGGGGCTCAACCAAAATCAACATCTGTTCAATCTTTTGGCCCATTCCCAGCAGTTCCCGCGCCGCACAATCAATGGCACGTCCAGGACGGTCCAACAGGTTGGGATCTAGCGCGCTGGTTACACCCAGGGCACCGTTCGAACCAGTTTTTTCGACCATAAAACGGGACAACACAGCAGTAATCGGCCCCACGAACGGCAGCGCCACGAACGCCAAGGCCACGTTAAACGCAAGGTGCAAATTGATCGCTTGCCGTGCCGGGTTCGCTCCAAGTTGGGCCAACAGATCCGGTATTGCCACAATCAAAAAGACCGCGAGTGCAGCACCGCCACCTCGAAGGATCAGATTGGCCATAACCATCCGCCGTGACGCGATCGGTGCAGAATAAGTAAGAACAAATGCAATAACTCCCCCGCCCAAGTTGGCCCCAAGGATCATGGCGGAGGCTGCTGGGGTTGGAAGGATGGATTGCCCTGCCAATGTGACAAACAGAAGTACCGCAGCGACACTTGAGTGAACACCCCATGCAAACACAGCGCCAATGACGAAAGCCGTCAGCAGATCGCTGCCTAGATATACCATTACGGCCTGCGTTCCAGGGTTGGATATCATTGGTTCAGTCGCACCCCGGATCATGTCCAGTGACACAAAAATAAGGGCAAGCCCGATCATGATACGGCCAACCTGCCGTGTATTACTGCCTTCACCGCGCAGAAACATCGTGATGCCGATGACAAGCAATAGTGGGATCAAAAGGGGTTGGCGCACCATCAAAAGCTGTGTCACGACGGCTGATCCGACATCTGCCCCCAATAGGATCGCCAGCCCGGTCGCAGTTGCCAGCCCGCCTTTTGACACGAAATTGGACACAAGGACAGCAACCGCAGTCGCGCTTTGCAAAAGTACCGCAGCCCCCATGCCAGTCACGGCTGCCAGTAACCGGTTTCTGGCGGAATGACGCAACCAGATGCGCATGGGGGCAGCAAAACCGCGTTCGACGCCAGTGCGCACAAGGCGCACGGCCCAAATCAGCAGGGCCGCAGCGCCAGCGATTTGAATTATAATCTGGATCGCGTGTGGTTCATTCACCGGGATTGCTTTCTGTCAGATGTGACAATCAGAACGGAAAGGGACCTGAACCTGCAATCGGCCCGATCCGGATCGATTGAAACCCTGCATCCCAGCGGTGCAGCAGGCAGCCGTCTTCTTGGGTCATAAATCCAACCGGTGCATCGGGTCTGCGATCATAGGCAAATGTGCTGTTCGGTGATGGGGCCGATATAGCAATGTGGCCTGCGACATCGCTGACGATCATGTTATGGATGTGGCCGCAAACGATGCGCAGCGGGCCACCATATTCAGCCAAAACATCGCGTAGGGCCTGACGGTTGGTCAACCCGATATCGTCCATAAAGTCGATGCAACAAACAAAGGGGGGATGATGCAGCGCCAAAAGCACTGGTGCACCATCTACTTTCAAAAGCGCGTCGCGCAAGAACGCCAAGCTGTTCATGGACAGCGTTCCGTGCTTTTGCCCTTCGACCAAAGTATCAAGACCGATAAGATGGATCTCCCCGATACGACGTGACCAATTCAATGGACCGCTTTTTGGTAGATCTTCGGGCAATGCTGTTCGCATCGGTTCGCGGGAATCGTGGTTTCCTGGAATGACATAAGTCGGCAGATCCAATGACGCGATCAGCGTTTTGAACCGCGCATAGCTGTCGGCGCTGCCATCATCACTTAAATCGCCACTGACCAGCAAGGCATCAATCGGCCCTATTTGATCGCGGATGTTACCGATCCGGGCGACCAATCGTGATAACGCATCTGCCGTGTCCAGCCGCCCAGACACCAAAGCGCCCTTTGGCACGATATGCGTGTCAGTGATTTGCAGAATACTGGTCATTTGATCCCTGCGCGCAAAAAGGCCTGAACGAACTGACGCTGGAACACCAGGAATGCAATCAACAACGGGGCGACAGACATCAGTGTTGCCGCAGAAATGATACTAATATCAACGCCGTTTTCTGGCGCACCAAAGATCGACAGACCCACCGTCAAAGGCCGTGTTTCAGGTGAGTTGGTCACAATCAACGGCCACAGGAAATTGTTCCAGTGGGTCGACACCGACACCAGCGCATAAGCAAGATACGTGGGTTTGGCCAAAGGCACATAGACCCGCCACAGGATGCCCAGCAATCCACAACCTTCGATCCGCGCAGCCTCGTGCAATTCAATCGGGACCCCTTTGAAGGCTTGGCGCATCAAGAATATGCCAAACGCGCTGGCCATGTAGGGCATGCCGACGCCGAGGATCGTATCGAAAAGGCCAAGGCGCGAGATCATCGCGTAATTCTCGACAATCAGCACCTCGGGCAGGATGAAAAGCTGCATCAGCACCAGAATGAACACGAAATCCTTGCCGGGAAACTGAAGCTGCGCAAATGCGAACCCTGCCAGGGTGGTCAGAAAGAACTGCCCGATCAGGATCACCGTGACCAGCATGAAGGTGTTGATGAAATACTTCAGCCACGGTGCGCCATCCCATGCCACGCGAAAGTTATCCAGTGTCCAAGGCGAGAACAGGTTCAGATTGACCGCATCCGAAGTGGAGTGCGTCGCGGCCCAAAAGGCAAACAGCAGCGGCGAAATCCAGATGATTGCAAGTAAGATCGCGCCAAAGCTGTCCATGAATTTGGTCAGGCTCTTCATTGGTAATGCGTCCTTTTATCAAGGTAGAGGAACTGCACAGCAGCGACGATGCCAAGCACACCAATGACCATCATCGTCATGGCCGCCGCACTTGGGGCATCAAAGAAGGCGAAGGCCATCTCGTAAATGTAATACAGGATCAGTTTAGACGCATCCGACGGCCCGCCCTTGGTCAAGATAAACAGGTGGTCAATCAACTTAACTGAATTGATCATGGCGTTCACGGCGATGAACAGTGTCGTCGGCATCAACAGCGGCAGCACGATGCGACGCGTATAGGTCCAACGGCTGGTGCCTTCGATGTCGGCGGCTTCTTTAAGGTCTTCGGGGATCGTCTGCAGCGCGGCGAGGTAGAAGATCATAAAGAACCCAGCCTCTTTCCAGATGGTCACGATGATGATCGCCCAAAGGGCCGTTTCCGGCTGGCCCAACCAGTTAACGGACGGCAGGCCAAAAAGGCTGCCAATCTGATCTAAAACCCCAAGGCCGGGCGTATAGAAAAACAGCCAGAGGTTTGCAGCAGCGATCATCGGCAGAACGGTCGGCGTGAAATAGGCCGTGCGCACAAAGCCACGCGCACGGATCTTGCCATTCGCCCAAAGCGCCATCGACAGTGCGATAAAGATCGACAGCGGAATTGTGATGCCTGCGTAAAGCAAATTGTTCTTAACTACGATCCAGAATGTCGGATCGGCAAAAAGATCGGCGTAGTTTTCAGTGCCTACGAATTCAGTGGGTTTGCGACGGGTACCCCGGGAAAACAGGCTGGACCACAGCGTCGCAACAGATGGATAGAACGCAAAAAGCGTCAACAGAACAGCGGCAGGGGACAGCAATAACCAACCGTAAATGGCCTGTCTGCGGCGTTCTAAATTGGCATGGGCTGACATTGCGCTTCTCCGCTAGATCGAAAAGTCAAGGTCGGCACACGGATGCGCCGACCCCTTGAACGATTACTGGTAATCGCGCAGCAGACGCTCGGCGGCCGCTTGTGCTTCGGCCAGCGCGTCAGCCGGTTCTTTTGCACCGGTCAATGCGGACTGAATTGCATTGTTCAAACCGTCGCGCACACGTGCCGTCTCAAACGTTGAGAATTCAGCAACGGCGTTTTCCAGTTGGTTCCGCGCCACAAGTGCAGGTGGGAATTCCGCGACATATGCCTGCAACGCGTCAGTTTCATAGGCTGCGGGTGAAACACCCATGTAGCCTGTGCCTATCGACCAAGCCGCCGCCTGTTCTGGTGACGTCATAAACTGCATCAGCTTCAGGGCCGCTTCGCGTTCTTCGTCTGTTGTGTCTTTGAACATGTAGAAGTTGCCGCCACCGGTAGGTGAGCCCAGACGGACATTGCCGGGAAGTTCTGCAACACCAAAGTCGAAGCTTGCGTTGTTTTTAACCGTCGTCAGGTTACCAGTCGAATGCCACATCATAGCGGTTTGGCCTTCAAGGAACGCCTGACGCAGTGTGCCCCACTCAACAGTACCTGTTGGCATGATGCCATGTTCGCCTGAAAGTGACTGCCAGAATTCCAGCGTTTCAACAACGGTCGCATCGTCAAAGTATGTGGTCAAACCATCGTCGGACATCACCTCTTTGCCATTCTGGATCGCAAGCGCCTGGAACATCCAATAAGGATAGCCGGTGGAAGGGATCATCAGACCATAAGAATCGTCATTCGTCAGGGCCTTGCCCATCTCAATCATTTCATCCCACGTTGTTGGCGGTGCTTCCGGGTCAAGGCCTGCTGCGCGGAACATATCCTTGTTGTAGTAGGCCACGATGGTCGAACGCTGAAACGGGATGCCCCAAGTCTGACCTTCAATTTGGCCGTTGGCCATAAGCGCAGGATAAAAGCTGCCCAACCATTCTTTGTCCGCGTCAGATGTTGCGACGTCTTCAAACGGGATGATCAATTCCTGTTCAATCAGGTCATAGGCATCGATAGAAAACATCACCGCCAGTTGCGCAGGTTCACCAGAGGCAAGTGCGGACAAAGCCCGCACCCGCGTGTCATCGTAGTTGCCCGAATAGATCGCGTTCACCTTGATGTCAGGGTTTGCGGCTTCGAAGTCACCAACAATGCCGTCCACCACTTCGGTCAATGCGCCCCCAACAGCAATCGGGTAGTACATCGTTAGTTCGGTTTCAGCGCTTGCAGGTGCGGCAAG
>JBMZCY010000123.1:0-5883 GCA_049613825.1 Planktomarina sp. | reverse complement strand
CCCATCCTGAACCCACCCCAATCCGGCATCCTTGGCATGCACAAAATCCAGGACCGCCCCATGGCGATCAACGGACAGGTCGTCATCCGCCCGATGATGTATCTGGCGCTGAGCTATGATCACCGGATCGTTGACGGTAAAGGTGCGGTTACGTTCTTGGTGCGTGTGAAAGAAGCGCTTGAGGATCCACGTCGCTTGTTGATGGATTTGTGATTTGCACGACGTAATCTCATATGACGAGCAGTTCCAAACAGCTCGTCTTTTATGGGAGAGAAAAATGCAGTCACCCATAGAGAATGAAGTAAGCCTCTACTGCTCACTTCATTCTCATTTTGATGACGTCGCGCACAACTGCATTGGTTGTAACCTTCAAGCGCAAGCGGACGTAATCTCTCGGCAATTGTTAAGACTTAGCTTTTCTAAAAATGAACAAGGGCTACCACTACCAATCGATCTCGAGTGTGATTACAGTCCCTTTATATTAGCGACAGACCTTTTGCTGGAAAGAATGGATCAGCTTGTTCGGCGAATTGATAAAGAATTGATTATAAAAATACCCGAGGCGAGAACATGTCGCGAATATAGAAATTGGTCAAAATTCTTTAAACATCCCAAAGCTTTCACACTTGCTCACCACCCAATCTATGAATTGGAACAGCAAATGAGACCGTCTAAATTCCCCGTCATTGATAGCAAATTTGTTAAAGATTACTATTCAGGCACACAGAAAGATCAGCAGTTAGTTCGGAAAATCGAGCACAATGTGCAAGAAATTAGAGTCTTCTTACCTGACCCCGTGAGGGTACTAAGCGACGTCGCAAACTACGCAATCTGGTTTGCAAAATTGATTAGGCAAAACCCTTTCATTCGAGAAATTTATTTTAGCGAATATTCAATCTCAGAATGGTTCGAAATCGAACCTGCATTAGACGTGGAAGATTAGAATGAAACGCCTCCTCATCTCCCTCTGCCTTCTCGCCACAATAATCCTCGGCGTCATCGGCTATACCCAGATCATGCTGCGCTCAGGGTCCGGCACCCCGCCCGCTATGGCAGCACAGCAGGATCAAGCAGACCAGATCATCGTGTCAAAATCCGACTACACGCTGACCCTTATGAAAAACGGCCAACCGATCAAAACCTACCCCATCGTCATGGGTGGCGTCCCATCAGGGCCCAAGCAATTCGAAGGCGACGAACGCACCCCTGAAGGCACCTACACCATCGACTGGCGCAATCCGAATTCCATCGCGCACCTCAGCCTGCACATATCCTATCCCAATGCAGATGACGTGGCCTATGCAAAGGCCATGGGCCAAAGCGCAGGTGGCAACATCATGATCCACGGCGCGTTAAACGGTTGGGGCTGGGCCGACCGCATCTTGCAACGCTGGAACTGGACCAACGGCTGCATCGCCGTCACCAACGCCGACATGCGCGATATCTGGTCCCGCGTCCCGAACGGCACACCGATCGAGATCAAAGCATAAGCGCGCAAAGATTTATAACCTTGGAACACTCAAAAATGTCCGACAGCACTCAAACCACAATCGAAACCCTGCGCGCCAGTGTCGATACCCCGCGTCAGATTCTGACATACTGGATCGTGCGGGTTGCCATTGTGGCCATCGGCATTTCCATCTGGACCCGCTATTTTGACGGATCGTCAAAATGGTGGATCGCCCTCGCAACCTATGCTGTCATATCACTCGCCGGATCGTTCATCCTGCAAACAATCAAAGCAAAACAGATTAAAAAAATCGCAGCCCCCTTAGAAGACGAAACAGGACACGAACGATGACCCCGGAACTGATCGCCCTCACCCTCGCAGCACTCCTCCAAGTCATCCAATTCGCCCTGATGGCAGTGCCCGCTAACCTTGAACTAGGCATCGGCAAAACCGCCTCCCCCCGCGACCCACAACGCTTGGGCGGGGAGGTGAAAGACCTGGTCAGCATCAAAACAGGCCGCCTAATCCGCGCCATGAACAACCACTTCGAAGGGCTGATCCTTTTCGGCATCGCTTGCATGGTCATCACAATCAGCGGGCAGTCTACGGGCCTGACAGCAATCTGTGCCTATGCCTACCTGACCGCCCGCATCGCATACGTCCCCGCATACTATTTCGGCCTGACCCCGTGGCGGTCGTACGTCTGGTTCATAGGCTTTGGAGCGACGATCATCATGCTGATTGCCGCCCTAATTTGAGTACTGCTGTACATACAGCCTGTGTACACCTTGTGCACACGCCCTTTAACCTTCAGTTTGCCCCAATAACTTCGGGGTTTGGGGCAGCGCCCCAAGATACAACGACCAAAGAACGCGCCCGCCACAGCGCACCGCAAAAAGGAAATATCCCATGGCAGACTTTGACGTCATCGTAATCGGCAGCGGCCCCGGCGGCTATGTTTGTGCAATTCGTTGCGCGCAATTGGGACTGAAAACCGCAGTTGTGGAAGGTCGGGAAACGCTGGGTGGCACATGTCTGAACGTGGGCTGCATCCCGTCCAAAGCGCTGCTGCACGCCTCGCATCAACTGCATGAGGCAGAGCATAATTTTGCCAAGATGGGCCTAAAAGGGAAAACCCCATCGGTAGATTGGAAACAAATGCTGGCCTATAAAGATGAAACCATTGGTCAAAACACCAAAGGCATCGAATTTCTTTTTAAAAAGAACAAGGTAGACTGGTTGAAAGGTTGGGGGTCAATCCCCGCCGCAGGTCAAGTCAAAGTCGGCGACGACACCCATAACGCCAAGCACATCATCATCGCCACAGGATCAGAGGCTGCGTCTCTGCCGGGCATCAAAATTGATGAGGACACAGTTGTCACCTCTACGGGCGCACTGGAACTGAACAAAATCCCGAAGAAACTGGTCGTCATCGGCGCAGGTGTGATCGGGCTTGAACTCGGCTCTGTCTACGCCCGTCTGGGCGCGGAAGTACAAGTCGTTGAATTCCTTGACGCCATCACACCGGGCATGGACACCGAAGTCGCGCGGAACTTTCAGAAGCTGTTAACGAAACAAGGGCTATCCTTCACCCTCGGCGCGGCAGTGCAAGGTGTCGAAGTGAAGAACAAAAAAGCAAAGGTTACCTACAAACTGCGCAGTGATGACAGTGAACACACCATTGATGCAGATACCGTATTAGTGGCCACAGGCCGTCGTCCGTATACAGATGGGTTGGGACTGTCAGACATCGGCGTCGACATGACAGATCGCGGGCAAGTGCGAACCGACACACATTACGCCACATCCGTGAAAGGCATCTATGCCATCGGTGACGCAATCACAGGCCCGATGCTGGCGCACAAAGCCGAAGACGAAGGCATGGCAGTCGCGGAAATTATCGCGGGCCAAGCGGGCCACGTGAATTATGACGTCATTCCGGGCGTGATCTACACACACCCCGAAGTGGCAAATGTTGGTGCATCTGAAGAAGCATTGAAAAACGCAGGTACACCATACAAAGTTGGCAAATTCAGCTTTATGGGCAATGGCCGCGCAAAGGCGAACTTTGCTGGTGAAGGATTTGTGAAAATCCTTGCGCACAAAGGCACCGACCGCATCCTTGGCGCACATATCATTGGCCCCATGGCGGGTGATCTGATCCACGAAATCTGCGTTGCCATGGAATTTGGCGCCGCAGCCGAAGATCTGGCCCGCACATGCCACGCCCACCCGACCTATTCGGAAGCCGTGCGCGAAGCAGCGCTGGCGTGTGGGGATGGCGCTATTCACAGCTGATATGCTCAGGTGGCCTGTAGACCCTTTACTGGTCACCTGAACACATATGCGGATTACAGAAATACGCTAATTAAATACTTTCTATTTTAGCCCTTTCGCTAATATAAGCCGCATTGTGGGCCTTTAATCTGGCTGTCCCCATCAATCATTTTGTGATGACAAAACCCCACCGACCTATCCTATACAGACCGCACGCACGCGGATTGCATCATTTTCCGCGTTAGAAACCGCAGTCTTGTTTGCACAAACATTTCTGGACGCAGAATCAGTCAATTTCGAAACGGCCCGTACACCCCCGTCCTCGAAACAGACAACTGATCGACATCTAAGCCATCTTTGACCCTGAAAAGGTAAACCCAACCATGTTCTCCTTTTTTGTAAAGGAACATTTCATGGATCAAGCCCAGCCCGAAATCCACGCCCACGACCCTAGCGCTTGCAGACACTGCGGTTACCACAGTACTTGCACAAAATTTTCACCGCACAAGATGATATTGCAGAGTGGATCAAAGCATTGAACGGACACGCCGTTGGAAATTTAGCAGCAATGCTGAAAGCGTTCAAAGTCGAAAAACATGATCGCCACGCAACAGATAAAGAAATGATTGCGGCCACGGTGATCGACTTTTTTGTCAGATATTTCACGCTGTGCAAAGACACGTTTCAGCCTTTCCGACACACGCAAATACCTAAGGGACGCTAAACGCGATGCTGCGTGACAACAAGGTTTGGGCACCAATCGCAGACGAACCAGTCTAACTGCATTGACACCCGACACAGTCGCTCCCCGAAGTTATTTTAACAATAGAAATTATAGGTCGAGTTCTATGACACCATCCCGGTCCTTTGCACGGGATTGGCACAGGATGATTTTACTTTCACGTTGGGACTTTGACAGAACGAAGTCGCGATGATCAACCTCGCCCGAGATAAGCCCGCATTGGCACACGCCGCATAATCCATCGCTGCATTTCACGTCGATCTTGAAGCCACTTTTATTGAGGATATCAGCAGGTGTTCTGTCCGCTGGCACGTGCAGGGTTTGGTTGGACTGGGAAAGTTTCAGGATAAACGGATGGTTTTCACGTTCTGGCAATTCCGGCACGTTAAAGTATTCAAGGTGGCGTGCCTTTTCCGGGAAACCCGTAATTTCTGCGGTGTCCATGACGGCCTGCATGTAACCGTCGGGGCCACAGGTATAGACGTGGTTTCCGTTTGCATATTGCAAAATTGGAACCAAATCCGCGCGGGTGCCTTCGGCGCTGATGTGCAGATGTACGCGATCAGCCCAAAGCACCGTTTGCAGGTCATTTAGATACCCCGCCTTGTCACGCGCCGGAATTGAATAATGCAGTTCGAAATCTTCGCCTGCATGGTACGCCTCGTGTGCCATGGCAATCATCGGGGTCACGCCAATTCCCCCGCCCATAAAGTAGTGTTTTGATGCACCGACATGACGCGGAAAATGGTTGATCGGGCGGCTGATAAACACCTTACGACCAACGTTGAAAATACGGTGCAGCAGTTTCGAGCCACCGCGCCCATCATCTTCGCGCAGCACACCGATCTGGTATTTAGACCGATCAGCAGGATCGCCGGACATGGAATATTGACGCAGAAATTCGGGGGCGACAACGATGTCCAGATGTGCCCCAGCGGTCCATTCTGGCAGGTCAGATCCATCGGGCATTGCGAATTCATACTTGGTGACACCATCGGCCATTTCTTCTGCAGTTATTACCTGCACCTGCAGAACCGGCGCATCCCCATTAACAATGAATTGGTGATCCCAATCCCCCGTATCACCCCGTGCTTTACGGGCCTGATATTCCTCAGCGGTGACCATGGCTTGGTATGCCTCGATCCCTGCCTCGCGGTCCATTGGATCGGGAAAGGGCCATGGTTGAGGGGCAAGATTAGCCGGATAAACGGCCAGCGTTTGGTCCTCGTATTTTAGGTTCAGATCGGGTTGCAGATCTCGCGCGTGGGGCGGTTCAACCGCCGGATCCACTGCATCATATCCGCCGGCATCGTTCAGTTTCAGGTCCCACCACCACTTCTTCACCTGATTGATCGCACCGTTCCCAATCCTGTCATCCGCCCATGCCAGCAGCGGGGCCATGACCGGAATGTTC
>JBMZCY010000122.1:0-5995 GCA_049613825.1 Planktomarina sp. | reverse complement strand
CAGAATTACGACTACTATCCCAAATTCCATGGTCTGTTCGGACATCTTGCCTTGATGGCCCTTGGGATCTGGATGGGGCGGACGGGACTTGGGCAGAACAAGCATCTTGCAAACCTGTGGCTTTGGCCCGGAACGGTGATTTTGCTCCTGTGCACTGTCTTTGTTTTGCACCTTTTACTTGTGTTTGACCCAAACACTGCTTGGTTGTTTGATGCGAAAACTGCTTGGTTTTCCGGTACAGACTCTGTTTGGCTGTCTGCTAAAGGTTCTGACTGGTTTTTTGGTGCAGTGTTGGAGATTGAAATTGGTGGGGCGTTATCGCAGGCGCACGATTTAAGCATGCTTTGGACTTGGTTTCGTGCATCTTATTCTATCGACATCCAATTTGCCTCTGGTGGTGTGTGCCTATTGGGGCTTACACAGTTTTGTCCCGCGGTTGGGCAAAAGGCGCACAGATAAAACTGTGCCTCTTTATCGGTGTGCTGTTCACGATATGGAGTGTCATGCGCATCACCATCGGCAGCCCTGCAAATCTTACAAACATTTTCCTGTTTTTCGGCTTGATCGGTGTGATCTGGGCGGCATGGTACAGCAGGTCAACATCCCTAAACACACCTGCACGATGGTACTTGGGACTGGGTGGCGCTTTAGGTGCATTCACCCCGATACCGTCCATAGCCCTGCATGCCTCCGCAAACTGGCAGCCGTTCTACAGTGACACATATATATTGATGAGCATCGCACATTCAGGTGTGCCTGCAGCTGCCCTTTTGTGGATTTTTGCAGCGATATGTTGTGCAGGACATGTCAGTCTATGGCGTATCGGTGTAATCGCCCACGCCATTGCGATATCAGTCACGCTGCAATGGTATCTGATTATAACGTCCATACTGGGGCGACAGGGCATGCCACTACGCTATCCAGATTATCCAAAGGTTTTTGCCCCGTTACAGGCGCAGGCGCATACCGCAACAGTTTGTCTTGCCATGTTGGTATGTGCCGGTCTCATTGCATGTAGCTGGAGCATTCTCAGACGCCGATAATCAACCTGTTATATCGCTGCTGCGCATAACGGTCTGTCATTCCCGCGATATAGTCCGCCACATTCCGTGCCGCATTATCGCTGGTAAACCGATCAACAGGCATCTGGCTGGGGTTGGCCATGTAGAACGGAAACAATTTTTCGATTACATGTGCAGCATGTTCGCGCTGTGTCACAACATGCGGGGCGCGGTACATGTTTTCGAACAAGAACGCGCGGATGATTTTAAGATCGGCCCACAATTCGGGGGAAAACTGGATGACCTGATGGCCAAGGGTGCGAATATCTTCAACTGATTTAGCTTTAGATTCCGAAAACAAAGCGCGTGAGGTTTTCAGCACGTCATCGACCATAACGCCAAACACGCGCCGCAACGCTTCGTGACGGCGGCGGTAGGGGTCAAGATCGGGATATTTCGCATCAACGGCTGCATAAGCGGGGCCAACGATGGGTAATTTCGCCACCTCGGCATCCGTCAAAACCCCTGCCCGCAAACCGTCCATCAGATCGTGATTGTTGTATGCAATGTCATCCGCCAAAGCCGCCACTTGCGCCTCGGCGCTGGCATGGGTGTGCAGTTCCAGATCATGCTGCGCATTATATGCTGCCAAGGTTGGTGGGATGTCACCCGTCACAGGTCCATTGTGCTTTGCGATCCCCTCCAACGTCTCCCACGTCAGGTTCAGCCCGTCAAAATCCGCATAGTGCCGTTCCAACGACGTCACGATCCGCAGTGCCTGCGCGTTGTGATCGAACCCGCCGTAGTCCGTCATCAAAGCATCCAATGCATCTTCGCCCGTATGCCCGAACGGTGTATGGCCAAGATCATGGGCCAGCGCGATTGCTTCGGTCAGGGCGGTGTTCAGGCCCAAGGTTTCTGCAATTGTTCGTGCAACTTGCGCGACCTCAATCGTATGGGTCAACCGTGTGCGAAAGAAATCGCCTTCGTGTTCTACGAACACCTGCGTCTTATGCTTCAACCGCCGGAACGCGGATGCATGGATGATCCGGTCCCTGTCCCGTCCGAAACACGACCGGAACGTGCTGTCCCCTTCGCCCCACAGCCGCCCACGCGACTGATTTGGGTCTGTGGCGTATGCTGCCTGCATCATGCCCACCTTGTACCTGCCTTTTTCGCGGTTATATTCGCAGGGCAACAGATTGTCACGGAATCCTACCCCATGCTGACCCTGCCCCCAAAAGTTACTGACCGCGCGTTTGACCGTTTGTCCGAAATCGGCGCTATGGATGATGGCAAAGCCTTGCGTGTGGCCGTCGAAGGTGGCGGCTGTTCAGGGTTTCAGTATGAGATTGCGTTGGACGAAGTGAAGGACAACGATCTGATCTTGGAAGGCCAAGGGCAGAAGGTCGTGATCGACGCTGTATCGCTGCCATTCTTGGCAGATGCCGAGATTGATTTTAGTGACGAACTGATCGGCGCGCGGTTTGTGATCAACAACCCAAATGCCACAGCCAGTTGCGGCTGCGGCACGTCATTTTCGATTTAAGCGGCTTTTGCTTCTTCCACGGCTTCGGGGGCTGGCAGGGCCAACGCTTCGTCGACCATCTGTTCTGGCAATGTCAAAGTAATACGGCCCGTAGCGGGATCGTACGTAATCGGCGCTTTTTCTGGCATCGCTTCCAGAGCTGCATTCAAATCATCCAGCAGCGATGTGATCACTTCGCGCTGCGTTGGCTTTACGGTTACTGCATTTTTTCGGCCAAAAAGGAATTTCAACATGGCATATCTCCTTACGTTGGCGTCAATATAAGCGCTGGATTGAGCAGTTCCGAGGGGGAAACACATGCAATTGTCCCCATCCGCTGCGTTGCGGCAAATTCCCGCACAAGACTGTGAATGCAATTCAAACAATCAATTCCCTTGCTCCCTTTGCCCAACCCTGCAATTCAATATCTATGAAAATTGCATCGTTTAACATCAATGGCATCAAAGCCCGCATCAACGCACTGACAGACTGGCTGAAAGAAGCCGATCCAGACGTGGCTTTGTTGCAAGAAATCAAATCCGTCGATGAAATGTTCCCGCGTGAGCATTTCGAGGATATGGGCTACCGCGTCGAAACCCACGGCATGAAAAGCTTTAACGGGGTCGCGATCCTGTCGAAGCTGCCTTTGGAAGACGTCACCCGCCGCCTGCCAGGCAATGATGAAGACGAACAAGCACGGTATATTGAGGCGACAGTGATCGGCGACAAGCATCCCGTTCGCGTGTGTGGTCTGTACCTGCCCAACGGAAATCCTGTTCCGGGACCAAAGTATGATTATAAGCTGGCATGGATGAAGCGCCTGCAAACACGGGCCGAAGAATTGCTGGCGGGTGAAGAACCGTTCTTGATGGCCGGCGACTACAACATCATTCCACAGGCCGAAGATGCCGCGAAGCCGCAGGACTGGCAGGAGGATGCATTGCACCGACCTGAGTCGCGGGAGGCTTGGCGTAAGTTGCTGGCGCTGGGCCTGACAGAGGCGTTTCGTTCTGAAACCCACGGACCAGGTCATTATACGTTCTGGGATTATCAGGCAGGGGCTTGGCAAAAGAATAATGGAATCCGCATTGACCACTTCCTGCTATCCCCGCAATGCGCCGACCTGTTGAAGCAATGTAAGATCGACAGCCAGATCAGAGATCGGGACAAACCGTCAGATCACGTGCCGATCTGGGTTGAACTGGACGCTTAGACTGCTCTGACTGTGGCCTGCGTGAAGAAGCGCCACGTTAAAAGTGTGGCGGCCAAGATCAAGCCTATTCCGTAGCCGAGCCAGACACCCAAAGGGCCAAAGCCCCAGACAAAGCCGATGGTATATCCTAGCGGCAAGGCAACAGCCCAATAAGACACCATGGTGATCGACACCGGCACAAAGTTGTCGGTCATCCCGCGGCAGGCGCCTGACATGGTGCCTTGGACGCCATCGAAGATCTGCATCAACGCAGTTATGATAAACAATGAAATGGCAAGTGTGACAACGGCAGGATCAGCAAACAATGCATGTGCGATCCGGCTGCCAAAGATCAGAATCAACGCTGTGACACCTGCCATCCACGCGACAATCACGATCAATGCCCCGCCTCCGATCTGCGCAATCCGGTGCGTGTTGCCTTTGCCCATGGCGTTGCCAATCCGCAGGGACACTGCGATGGCCACGCCCAAAGGGACCATGTACAAGACCCCGCCAATAGATGCGACGATCTGGTTTGCGGCCAAGGCCACAGCGCCGAACCAGCCCATCAGAAAGCTGGCCACAGCATAGGCCCCACCTTCGCCGAGATAGCCAAGCGATACTGCGCTGCCTTGGGTGATTTGAGTTTTCGGTTCAGCAGGATCAGCCACTGCCGCAACCCGCGCGACGGACAGCTTGCTAGAATACCGCCAAACCCAAACAGCAACCCCCAAGCAAACGGTTTGCGACAACAGGCTGGCCAGCCCTGCCCCCAGAACACCAAGGCCCTGCCAGTCGCCAAGGCCATGAATAAGCACCCAGTTAGCAGGCACATTCAAAGCGACGGCAAAAAACGCCAAGGCCACCCCGATCCAAGGGGCATCAATGGCGTCAAACAGACCTTTCAGGACATAGAACAGTGTAAACGGCACCAAAGTCAGCGCCATTGTGATCCAATAGCCCTGCAAGGCCGCGACCACTTCGACGGGTTGATCCAGATAGATCAGATATGGGCGTATAACGATCATCAAGATCGCGCCGACAATCCCCGTGACCAACGCAATCCGCAGTCCTGTGCGTGTTGCATTGCTAAGTGCGGCGTTGTTCCCGGCACCAAAGCCTTCGGCCATGCGCACGCCCGTGACTGAAATAAAACCGTACAACGCTGAATAAAAAACAATCATCACCGCTGCTGTCAGGGACACCGCAGCCAGTGGAATGGTTCCCAAAGGGGCGACCATGATTGTGTCGACAACACCGATCAACGTCGCGCCCATCATGGAAATGGCGATGGGAAACGCCAGCTTTGCAATGTCGCGCGCATCTGTCCAAACTGTTTTGACCATGATGCTGCGCGACCTTGCTTATTTTAAGGGGACCTTAGTCCTTACCGTGAACCCGTTCGCGGCGTTCGTGCTTTTCTTGAGCTTCCAACGTCATGGTTGCAATAGGACGTGCATCCAGACGTTTCAGCGAAATCGGATCGCCTGTCTTGTTGCAGTACCCAAATTCACCTTCTTCGATACGGCGTAGGGCGGCGTCGATCTTTGATACCAGTTTACGCTGACGGTCCCGTGTGCGCAGTTCCAGCGCGCGGTCCGTTTCTTCCGACGCGCGGTCGGCGACGTCAGGAATGGCGCGGGTGCTGTCTTGCAAAGTTTCGATCGTGTCACGGCTGTCGGACACCAGTTCGGACTTCCATGCGTTCAGCTTGCGACGGAAATACTCCGTCTGACGGTCGTTCATAAACGGTTCGTCTTCGGCAGGTCGGTAGTCATCCGGCAGAAATACTTCGGATTTCATGTGGCTTCCCCAATCGATCATAATTTGTGCGGTTATCGATATTTTGTCGCCGTGTAGCGCGGGATTTACGTTATGTCACGCTGAAAAGGGGAATTTGATCCGTCACTATGACGTGTTAGGGCAACCACAAGAAACAAAGGACGCCCCCATGCAATTCACATCCACCGACCAGTATATTGCCAGCGATGATCTGAAAGTGGCCGTGAATGCCGCAATCCTGTTACAACGCCCCCTGCTGGTAAAGGGTGAACCGGGCACTGGCAAAACCGAACTGGCCCGTCAGGTGGCAGACAGTTTGAGCTGCAAAATGGTGGAATGGAACATCAAATCCACGACCAAAGCACAGCAAGGCTTGTATGAATATGACGCCGTCAGCCGTTTGCGTGACAGTCAGCTGGGCGATGCGCGGGTGCAGGATGTGGCGAACTATATCAAACCGGGCAAGCTGTGGCAGGCATTTACCGCTGACGA
>JBMZCY010000121.1:0-6004 GCA_049613825.1 Planktomarina sp. | reverse complement strand
GGCTTTGCAGCCAGAAGCGCTTATGTCAGACTATTCACAACTGGCGGGGCTGACCCGTGATTTGATTGGACCCGCGACATGACAACCGTATTCACTGGCAATTTTACTCAACAAGAACCAATCCCCCAAGCGGGCATCGACGCGGCGATGGCCGTTCTGCAAGGGGGGCGTTTGCATAGGTATAACGAGGCCGAGGGCGAAGTGGCCGAGGCCGCATTGCTGGAACTTGAATACGCTGCGATGATGGGATCGAAGTACTGCCTGGCTGTGGCGTCTGGTGGTTATGCTATGGCGACTGCGCTGCGGGCGCTGGATGTAAAGCCCGGTGATAACGTGTTGACCAATGCGTTCACACTGGCCCCTGTACCGGGCGCGATTGCGTCCGTGGGCGCTGTGCCTGTGTTCGTTGGTGTGACCGAAGGGCTGGTCATTGATCTGGAAGACCTCAAATCCAAGGCCGATCAGGCGGACGTTCTGATGCTGTCCCACATGCGTGGGCATATCGTGGATATGGACGCACTGATGGATATTGCCGACACTCACGGTCTGAAAGTGATTGAGGATTGTGCCCATACCATGGGGGCCAAATGGCGCGACACGTGGTCGGGGCGCAGTGGCATCATCGGGTGCTATTCATGCCAGACCTACAAGCACGTGAATTCGGGCGAGGGTGGTTTGCTGATTTCCGACGATGATACGGTGATGGCCAAGGCGATCATGATGTCGGGATCTTATATGATCTACGGCAAGCACCGCGCGGGTCCGCCGGCCGAGGTGTTTGAGGCGATCAAGTATCACACCCCCAATATCTCTGGCCGGATGGACAATTTGCGGGCTGCGATTCTTAGGCCTCAGCTGGCGAACCTGACCGCGCAATGTGGTGCGTGGAATGACCGGTACGCGGTGGTTGATAAAGGGTTGGAAGGCACGGCTGGTCTGACTCTGATAGACCGTCCTGCGGATGAACATTTCGTGGCATCATCGCACCAGTTCCTGCTGCTGGATTGGGGGGACAAGGCGATTGAGGCTGTAGTGGCGAATTGCAAAGCCCGCGGTGTCGAAGTGAAATGGTTCGGTGCGCCCGAACCTGTGGCCTTCACCAGTCGTTATGACAGCTGGAAGTATGTCCCATCTGAACCCATGCCCGCTGCCGATCGTGTTCTGCGCGGTGTGATGGACATGCGCCTGCCGCTTACGTTTTCTTTGGATGATTGTGCGATCATTGCGCAGATTATCAAGGAAGAAGTGACGAAGGTGCACAATCAGAGTGCTGCATGATGCGGCTTTTGTTACCGTTTCTTTTCATTTTTGCGTGTGTCGGGTCTCTTTACGCGCAAGATCTTGTCTTTAGCCAAGAAGCGACAGAAAACTGTATCTCTGAAAGTGAGCAGAGCGGATTTGTTAGCGATTGTGTAGGGGAATCTGCGCGGCAATGTGTGGAAGATGGTCCAGAAGAGGGCTTCTTTGCCAATTCCAAGACGTGTTACAACCTCGAAGCCCAGTATTGGGAGAATGAACTTGCAAACACCATACTGCGTTTGAAAATTAAGATGCAAAACAATGATGCACAGTTGGATTTGCAAGGTGATGTAGCTGCGCAGACTGTTCGCCAACTTCCAGCGTTAGAGATCATGCAGCAAACTTGGACCCAGCACCGTGATGCGACTTGTGCCCTCTACAACAGCCTTTACGGCAGGCCGCTAGATGACACATTGTTTATCACCATTTGCTTAATGGATCAAACAGCGAAACAGGCGACTTTTTTGAAGCGCTTTGAGTCGTTGTTGGAATAGTCACGGAATCCCTATACCTTTCGTCACATCCACAACACTTCCCGTTGACCCCATTGGACCGCAGGCGTACACAACCAAAAACGCACGCTAGAAACCGCAAGTTTTAGGAGCCAGCTGTGACAGACATCGCACGCGACTACTTGCCCATTCTTATCCTGCTCGGCGTAGCAGTGGGTTTGGGCATTGTCCTGATTTTGGCAGCCGTTGTGGCTGCTGTATCCAATCCTGACCCTGAAAAAGTGTCGGCCTATGAATGCGGGTTTAACGCATTCGATGACGCGCGGATGAAATTCGATGTGCGTTTCTATCTGGTTGCGATTTTGTTCATCATCTTCGATCTGGAAATCGCATTCCTGTTCCCTTGGGCTGTTGGGTTTAAGGATGTCGGGTTGATGGGCTTTTGGTCCATGATGATCTTCCTTGGCGTTTTGACCATCGGCTTTGCCTATGAATGGAAAAAAGGAGCGCTCGAATGGGAGTGATGACCGGACCAAACACTGCAGGCTGGGACAAAGAAGTCGGCACGCAGGCATTGAACAAAGAATTGTCTGATAAGGGCTTTCTGGTAACGTCGACTGCTGACATCATCAACTGGGCGCGGACGGGTTCCTTGCACTGGATGACATTTGGTCTGGCCTGTTGCGCTGTTGAAATGATGCACACCGCGATGCCGCGCTATGACATGGAACGCTTTGGGACTGCACCGCGTGCCAGCCCCCGTCAGTCTGACTTGATGATCGTAGCGGGAACGCTGACTAACAAGATGGCCCCTGCGTTGCGCAAAGTGTACGACCAGATGCCGGAACCACGCTATGTGATTTCCATGGGGTCCTGCGCGAACGGTGGTGGGTACTATCACTACTCTTATTCCGTTGTGCGCGGATGTGACCGGATTGTTCCTGTGGATGTGTACGTTCCAGGCTGCCCGCCCACTGCCGAAGCTTTGTTGTATGGAATTTTGCAATTGCAACGTAAGATCCGCCGTACTGGTACAATCGTTAGATAAAGGAAGTCGCCATGACCATCGAACCTGGTAGCACAGTAATGTTGAAAAGCGGCAGCCCAACCATGACTGTGGAAGAAATGGGCGAACACAACGACGCCCGTTGCACATGGTTTTTTGGCAATGAATTACGTCGTGAATGGTTCGCAATGGCCGCGTTGCGTCTGGCCCCGCCCAGCCCGCAACCTCAGCGTCCTGTTCAACGCAGCAATGGCGCGGTTCCGCAGCAGCAACGGCCACAGCAACAGCAACGCCCAGAAGGTAAATAATGTCTGAAGCTTTGAGTGAACTGGGCGCACATATCGCGGCCAAACGACCTGATTGTGTGATTGATCATACGGTTGAAAATGGCGAACTGACCTTGCGGGTCGCGCCATCAAATATCGTTGGCTTGGTGGATTTTCTGAAATCTGACAATGCGTGTCGGTTTTCCAGCCTCGTTGATATTACGGCGGTGGATTACCCCGGCCGCGAAAAGCGATTTGAGGTCGTGTACCATTTCTTGTCCATGTATCAAAACCACCGCATCCGCTTGAAGGCAGAAGTGCGTGAAGATGACATGATCGCGTCGATTGAGACAGTTCATCCGTCGTCCAACTGGTTCGAGCGTGAGATTTTTGATATGTTCGGTATCATTTTTTCGGGCCACCCCGATCTGCGGCGTTTGCTGACAGATTATGGTTTCCGCGGGCATCCGTTGCGCAAAGATTTCCCAACGACGGGTTACACTGAAGTCCGCTATGACGAAGTCGAAAAGCGCGTTGTGTACGAACCGGTGTCACTGGTCCAAGAATACCGTCAGTTCGACTTCATGTCCCCTTGGGAAGGCGCGGAATATGTGTTGCCCGGTGACGAAAAATCCGAGGCTAAGGGCTGAAAATGCACGATCGCAGGCTTTTGATATGTCCGGGTGCGACCAAGGCGGGAACGTCTTGGCTGTATCGTTGGCTGTCTGGCCATTCGGATTGTCATTTGAAGGCTGTGAAAGAATTGCATTATTTCAGCAGTGATACACCTGACGAAATTCAAAAACGTGTTGATGTTCTGTCACGTCAGGTTGCGAATTTTGAAGGTCAGTTGCTTGAAGCGCAAGCGGCATCACAAGACTGGAAAGTCCGTAACATGATGCGCCGGATTACGGACACCAATGGGTTGATCGCGACGTTGCAATCGGACCGTTCTGATCTTGCACCTTACACGGATTATGTCGGGCAGGGCGCTGAAGCGGCGCAAGTTGTGGGTGACATTACCCCTGCCTATGCAACGCTGGATACGGACAAACTGTCTAAAATCTTAGAAACTAAAATGGACGTCCGTGTCCTGTTTCTGGTCCGTGATCCGTTGGATCGTCTGTGGTCTCACGTCCGGATGCATGCCAAGCGTTATTTGCGTGAAGGTCAGACCGTGGTGGAAAAATCTGCCCGTGTGTTGGACCGGATTATGAACAAAGACCATGAAAGCCACATCACTGATCGGGGTGATTACGTTGGCATCATCGGGCGGTTGCAGGCTGCGTTCGGTGATAAGTTACACGTGGCCTATGCCGAAAACTTGTCTACTGAGGTCGGCCAAAAAGACATCTGCCGCTTCCTTGGCATCGCCCATGAAGCACCAGACCAAACGGACCGGGCCCACACAGGGCTAGATATTCCATTCCCGGAAAAACGTCGTCGCGCGACGGTGAAGTTTCTGAAAGATCAATACGATTTCGTTGCGGCGAACTTTGGTCCTGTCCCATCCAATTGGGCTATGAACCGAGGGCTCCTCGCATGATTATGAACAACCTGCCGGTTTGTGCCGGCGTGAAAGGGGCTTAGGCGACATGGACGGCTCACAATTTGATGACGCTTTGACCGGCGAACAGCAAATCCGCAATTTCAATATTAACTTCGGTCCACAGCACCCTGCTGCGCACGGGGTTCTGCGTCTGGTTCTGGAACTGGACGGTGAGATCGTTGAACGCTGCGACCCGCACATCGGCCTGCTGCACCGTGGTACGGAAAAACTGATGGAAAGCCGGACGTATCTGCAAAACCTGCCGTATTTCGACCGGTTGGATTACGTGGCCCCGATGAACCAAGAACATGCTTGGTGTCTTGCGATTGAAAAGCTGACTGGCGTGGAAGTGCCGCGTCGTGCGTCGTTGATCCGTGTTCTTTTTTCCGAAATCGGTCGTATCTTGAGCCATATCTTGAACGTAACAACGCAGGCGCTGGACGTCGGCGCATTGACCCCGCCGCTATGGGGGTTTGAGGAACGTGAAAAGCTGATGGTGTTTTATGAACGCGCTTGTGGGGCACGTCTGCACGCAGCGTATTTCCGCCCGGGTGGTGTGCACCAAGATCTGCCAGACGCGTTGCTTGATGATATCGAAGAATGGGCGATTGAATTCCCCGCAATCCTTGATGATATTGACGGCCTGCTGACAGACAACCGTATTTTCAAACAACGCAACGCCGATATTGGCATCGTGACCGAGGACGACATTCAAAAATTTGGCTTTTCGGGTGTCATGGTCCGTGGATCCGGCCTTGCATGGGACTTGCGCCGTTCGCAGCCCTATGAATGCTACGATGAATTCGATTTCCAAGTACCTGTGGGTGTGAATGGCGATTGTTATGATCGGTATCTGTGCCGGATGGAAGAAATGCGCCAATCTGTGTCCATCATCCGCCAAGCCATCGTGAAATTGCGCGAAGCAACGGGCGATATTCTGGCCCGTGGCAAGCTAACCCCGCCAAAGCGGACGGACATGAAGCAAAACATGGAATCGTTGATCCATCATTTTAAGCTATACACCGAAGGTTTCCACGTGCCGGCTGGCGAAATCTATGCCTGCGTCGAAGCGCCGAAGGGTGAGTTCGGCGTGTATCTGGTCGCTGACGGGTCGAACAAACCCTACCGCGCCAAAATGCGCGCGCCCGGTTTTCTGCATTTGCAAGCTATGGACTATATCGCGAAGGGGCATCAGTTGGCTGATGTTGCTGCGATCATCGGGACGCTTGATGTCGTGTTCGGGGAAATTGACCGCTAATGTTGCTGCACCACTATATGGTGCGCGTGGGCTATGGCGTTGGTTTAGCGCTGATTGCTTTGGGCGTTTTGTTTGTTGTGTCCCCTGATAGCGGTTTGTCCGCGACGGGGCATGCAGCGGCAGAGTTGCCTTTTGTTATGGGCGGCCGATACGTTTTTTGCGGTGTTTTGGTGT
>JBMZCY010000120.1:0-6108 GCA_049613825.1 Planktomarina sp. | reverse complement strand
GTCTACGAATGCACCGTAGTCAGTGATGTTTTTAACCACACCGTCAACTGCATCACCTTCGGCCAACTTGCCAACGATTTCAGCACGCTGTTCAGCACGTGATTCTTCTAGGATCGCACGACGTGAGACAACGATGTTGCCACGACGACGGTCCATTTTCAGGATTTGGAACGGCTGCTTCAGACCCATCAACGGGCCCGCGTCACGCACGGGGCGGACGTCAACTTGGGAGCCTGGCAAGAACGCAACTGCGCCGCCAAGATCAACCGTGAAACCACCTTTGACGCGACCGAAGATTGCACCGTCAACACGGGCTTCGTCAGCGTAAGCAGTTTCCAGACGGTCCCATGCTTCTTCACGACGCGCCATTTCGCGGGAGATGACGGCTTCGCCGCGTGCATTTTCTGCAGCGCGCAGGAACACTTCGACTTCGTCGCCTACAGATACGTTCGGTGCTTCGCCCGGTTCTGCAAATTCTTTCAGATCAACGCGGCCTTCCATTTTGTAGCCTACGTCGATGATGGCTTGGCCCGCTTCGATCGCGATAACCTTACCTTTGACAACTGAACCTTCGTTCGGTGTGTCTACTTCAAAGCTTTCTTGAAGAAGGGCTTCGAATTCTTCCATTGTTGTTGATGCCATGTGGCGTTTACTTCCTTTGTTTATTCGTTTCTGGCCGGGTGGTTGTGTCCACCGGTCTTGGTTTGGTCAGCCTTGGAATGTTTGGGGCGAAAAACAAAAGGGGCCGGTAATACCGACCCTGCCTTTGAATTTATGCCCCGACTGTTATCCGCCGCTTAGACAAGGGCGCGTATAAGGCGAAGGTGTGCGGGTGGCAAGCCTATCGTGCGATGCAAGGTTCGTATGACAAGTTACCAACCTAAGCAGATTTCTTATTCCAGTTGTTGACCCATAAAATGCCTGCACATGTCACGGCCAGCAAGCCGCCCAGCGGAATGAGAAGCATAAGCCCTATGGCACCAACGTCGTGCGGCCCGGACGCAGCAGGATAGATCAGCATAAACAAGGCAAAAAACATCCCTGCCCCCGCAAAAGCATTTACAACAATTCGCTTTGATCTGGCTGAAAGAAAATACTTCATCGTGAAATACACGATGATTGGCAATAAGACGAATATGGCGATGCAGCCAACAAACCATAAAACAGACACCCATTCCATATCAAATTCCTTGCGAACTTTTACAACGTTTCCACACGATCAGCCGGCGCTGCAGCGCGAATTAAAGCGGGGATCCTCGCCCCCAAGGTGACACCCCTGACCACATAGAACAACGTAATCGCCAGCCACAGTCCGGTATTGCCCAACGTCGGCACGCAGATCAGCAACAGAAAGACGTAAACCACGAATGAAATAACCATCATATTCCGCATATCCCGCGACCTTGTCGCCCCGATGAATATCCCGTCCAGCATCCATGCAGGCCAGCCGATCAGTGGCGTCAGGATCATCCACCAAAGGTAGACGCGTGCCTCGGCCTGCACAGCCGGGTCTTTGTTTAGCCTATCAATAATCTCGGGGCCGAAGATGTAGAAGGCAACAGCCAAGGTGGTGCAAATAATCGCGCCCCACATGGTGGTTTTGATCGCAGCTTCGCGGACTTTGGCAGGGTTCCTTGCCCCAAAGAAGCGCCCGATCAGCGCTTCGGCGGCAAAGGCAAAGCCGTCCATGGCATAAGCGGTCACAAACACGAACTGCGTCAGCACGGTGTTTGCGGCCAGCGTTACTTCGCCAAAGCCTGATCCGATAAAAGTAAACGAAGAAAACCCGATCAGCAGCAACAAGGACCGGATCATAATATCCGTGTTCAGGATCGCCATCGCCTTTAGCTTGGCCCGATCAAGAATATGATCCAGCCGCTTGTAAGCCGCCCCTACAAACGCATCGCGGCACAACCATAAACCCAATGCCAGCCCCGTCACTTCGGCAATCAGCGTCGCCAAGGCAACCCCCGCGACGCCCATATCCAGCTGCAATACAAACACGATATCCAGCAGGATGTTCATCCCGTTGATCCATGTCAAAATCAACATGACCGCGCGGGTTCGTTCCTGCCCGATCAGCCAACCCGTGATGCCATAGATCGCAATGGCCGCAGGTGCGGACCAGATACGGATCGACAGATAGGTGTGCGTGAATCCTTCGACTTGGTCTGTTGCGGGTGCGATGGTGAAGGCCATCCAGAACGCAGGAATTTGTAAGATGATCAGCGCGATGCCGAACACGATTCCCAGCCCTGTGGCCCGAAAGAACAGCGCGGACACTTCGCCCGTATCCTCTGCCCCCGACGCCTGACTGGTCAGACCAACGGTTCCCATACGCAGGAACCCGAACATCCAGTACATCATGGAAAGGATCGCAGCGCCAAGGCCAACAGCCCCTGTCAGTGCAGCAGAATCAGGCAGTTGCCCCACAACGCCAGCATCCGCCAACCCCACCAATGGCACCGTGATATTCGACGCGACCAAAGGCAGCGCGATGCCAAGGATACGGCGGTGGGTTAAGGGGTCCTTCATTCGGCGGACGGCATCAGGAAATGGCCCGTGGCCTGCGCAAACAATTTGGACCGATGGTCCTGCCAACCTTCGACGTGCACAGACGCATACCGCCGCCCCGACCTGTTCACCGTCACCTGCGCATATGCATCACGTGGCAGGCCTGAGCGTAGATAATCAATCGTGAAATCAATCGTCTTTGGCAACGCAATCGGCGTGGTATCGGCAAAGCCGCCCGCCTCAATCGCATCCCATGCACGCAGCCAAGTGAGGCCCACAATCGCAGTCGTCTCTAAAAACGCAGCTGTAGCCCCACCATGTAAAGCAGGTAATACAGGGTTCCCGATAAGCTCGGGGCTATAAGACAGTGTCGCCGTCAGCTGGTCCCCGTGACGATCGAAAGACACGCCCTGAAATGCAGCATAAGGTATCTGCGCTACAATCGCGGCCAATGCAGCATCACGGCGGTCTTTCACGGCCTCAACCGGATCTGGACGCTTCATAGGCTTAACTTCTTTTGCGGAACGGTAAACGCGCCTGTCGCCATCGCGACGGGACGCTTTTCATCATCATCATAGGCCACGGCCCGCACAAACGCGACGGTCCGTGTCACGTGATGGCAATCGGCAACAGCACGGATCGCCTGCCCCGGTGTCGCACCACGCATATAATCAATGCGTAGGTCCAACGTCGCAGTCCCCAGCCCTGCATCAGGGTGTGCCACCACAGCGGCACCACAGGCCGTATCCATCAGGGCAGATACAGCCCCGCCATGAATGACGCCAGTCTGCACATCGCCGATCAGGGCATCCGCATAGGGCATAGAAATTTCAACATGGCCCTCAGCCGAATCAGTTGCAGACAGTTGCAACTGATTGGCATGGGGCAGAACATCCAAGAATTTCTTGGTCAGGGAAAGCGTATCTTTTGTCATGCTTTGTTATTCCCCCTGCCTGATAGATGAACAACCCCCACATTTCTACGTTACGTTGCAAAAGGTTGAAACCTATGAACAGTTTTGGCAGGATTACGTCGCGGGAGGGTGCAATATGACAGACGGAATGGTCACATTCAAAGAAATGTGTGCACGTTTTGACGTGACGCCCCGTACTTTGCGCTATTACGAATATATAGAATTGCTGCACCCACAACGCGAAGGCCGGTCCCGTTTTTATGGCCCCCGCGATGTGGCGCGTATGACCCTGATCCTGCGTGGACGCCGTTGGGGATTCAGTCTGGAAGAACTGCGTCAGTGGTTGATGATCTATGATGTGGACGGCAACGAGGCACAATTGAAGGCCTGGGTTCCAATTGCGGATGAAAAGATGGCTGCGTTGCGCAAACAGCAGACTGAAATTGACAAAACCATTGCCGAGTTGGAAGAGATGATTGCGTCCGTTCAAAAAGATTTGGGCAACGCATCAAGCGCATAAGACGCACGTTCAGTAAAAGTTTAATTAAATTTGCGATACCGACGTCTAAGTTAAATCTAAATTAATTCTCCTTACGTCACTTTAAAATTTACCACGGGTCACTCTTGCAATTGACGCGCACGTCAACTTAAGTTTACGTGTACGTCAAGCTAATTACTCTGTTTGAAAGGATGCAGGCATGACCACTGAACTGCTAACCATCCGCGAGATGTGCACCGAATACGATGTCACACCGCGGACTTTGCGCTTTTACGAAGCCAAGGAACTGATTTTCCCGGAACGTCAGGGAACGAAACGTCTGTACGCCCGACGCGATCAAGCGCGGCTGAAACTGATCCTGCAAGGCAAACGCTTTGGATTCAGTTTGGAAGACATCCGTCAACTTTTGAACCTTTATCATATCGGTGACGCCCAAGCGACACAGCTGCGCGAAACCTACAACGTGGCCCAGTCCCGTCTGGCGGACATGATCAGCCAACGCGACGAACTGAATGATGCCATCGAAGATCTGAAGTCTCAACTGAAATGGGGCGAAGAGGTTTTAGAGAACATGCATCAGGCAGAAGCAGCCCAATAAACCGAACACACACTGACAGGATAGACCACATGCCAGTATTTTACGCCCCGACCAAAGACCAACAGTTCATCTTGCACGATGTACTGGATATCGCAAACGCGGACATTCCGGGCTACGAAGATCTGGACCGCGACTTTACGCAGGCCATCCTTGGCGAAGCGGGCCGTATCGCGGAAGAAGTGTTGGCGCCTCTGAACAAATCCGGCGACGAAGAAGGCTGTTCCCTGAAAGACGGCGTAGTCACCGTACCCAACGGATTCAAAGAGGCCTATGACACAGTGTGCGAAGGCGGCTGGGTCGCAATGGACGCACCAGAAGAATTTGGCGGTCAGAACATGCCGCAAATCATCCACACATCAGCGATGGAACCTATGGTTTCCGCGAACATGGCGTTCAACATGTACCCCGGCCTGTCCCACGGTGCGATGAACGCGATCATGGCAGTCGGGTCTGACGAACAAAAGGCAACATATCTGCCGAAAATGGTTACTGGCGAATGGTCCGGCACCATGAACCTGACAGAACCGCATTGCGGCACTGATCTGGGCCTGATCCGTACCAAAGCGGTTCCACAGGAAGACGGCACATACAAAATCAGCGGTCAGAAAATTTGGATTTCTGCTGGCGAACACGAAATGACCAAAAACATCGTTCACTTGGTGTTGGCGAAAATCCCAGGCGGCCCAGATGGCGTCAAAGGTATCTCCCTGTTCATCGTTCCTAAATACATCGTAAACAAAGACGGCACACCGGGTGCGCGCAACACAGTGTCCTGTGGCGGTCTGGAAAAGAAAATGGGCATCCACGGCAACGCGACCTGCGTGATCAACCATGATGAATCCGTGGGTTATCTGATTGGCGAAGAAAATAGAGGCATGCGCGGCATGTTCGTTATGATGAACGAAGCGCGTTTGGGTGTTGGCCTGCAAGGCTACGCACAAGGTGCGGTTGCATATCAAAACGCTCTTGCATGGGCCCAAGACCGTATTCAGGGTCGGGCAGTGACCGGTGTGGTCGAACCGGAAAAAGCAGCTGACACCATCATGGTTCACCCTGATGTGCGCCGGAACCTGATGCATCAAAAATCCTTCGTCGAAGGCGCACGGATGCTGACATATTGGGGTGCGATGATGCTGGACCGTGCACACCGCAACGATGATCAGGAAGCCGATGACCTGATTTCTTTGCTGACACCAGTGATGAAGGGCTTTTGTACTGACATGGGCTTTGAAACCACAGTGTTGGCACAGCAAACCTTGGGTGGTTCCGGCTTTACGCAGGAATGGGGACTGGAACAATTTGTCCGCGATGCACGGATCACGATGATTTATGAAGGCACAAACGGTGTTCAGTCTTTGGACCTTGTTGGTCGTAAGTTGCCCATGAAGGGCGGCAAGCCATTGATCGCGTTCTTTGACATGGTAAAAACCTTTATCAAAGAAAACGAAGGCAACGAAGCGTTCGACAAAGACTTCCTGACGCCACTGAAAGCAGCGTCCAAGGATCTGCAGGCAGCTGGTATGTACTTTATGTCCGAAGGAATGAAATCCCCGAACAACGCATTGGCCGGATCATATGACTTCA
>JBMZCY010000119.1:0-6133 GCA_049613825.1 Planktomarina sp. | reverse complement strand
TACCCCAAATCCACATACCGTCGCGAAGTGCAGGATCTGGCGCAATCATTGGTCGAAATTGCAAATTCTGGATCGGTGGCAGCGTAAGGCATGGCGATGTTTTCCCGATATCAGAAAACGACATCTTTGCCGGTGGGAAAGCCGGGCACACGGTCATCGGGTGTCACGCGCAGGGCGACAATTCAGCCTGTGCAAACGCATCATTCACCGGATAATTCTGCGAAAAAACAGCAGCGGCGGGACAAACTTTCAGATGTAAAATTGCAACTGCACACATCAGTTTTAGACAGTTTAAACCTTGCAGCAATTGATCAGGTGTCTGAAACTGAATTGCGATCCGAAATCGCCGCCATTGCGACCGAAACTTTGAATGAACTACAAGTCGTTCTGACCCGCGATGACCGTCAACACCTGAACCAGGAACTGTTCGACGAAGTCATGGGGCTTGGTCCGTTGGAACCGCTTTTAAGCGATGACACCGTGACAGACATTTTGGTGAACGGTCCGAACAACGTGTTCGTCGAACGCGACGGGCGTTTGACCCTATCAGATATCCGCTTTCAAGATGACAAACATCTGTTTCGTATCATTGATCGGATTGTGTCTGCCGTGGGGCGTCGTGTGGACGAAGCCAATCCTTATGTCGATGCACGTTTGGCTGATGGATCGCGTGTGAACGTCATGGTCCCCCCGATTGCACTGGACGGCGCGCTGGTGTCGATCCGGAAATTCAAGCAGGACAAGTTGAACATCCATGATCTGGCCCAGCAAGGGGCCATGACCAAAGATATGGCACGGTATCTAGAAGCCGCCGTATCAACCCGTTTGAACATCATAATCTCGGGTGGGACGGGGTCTGGCAAGACAACCATGCTGAACGGCCTGTCTGCGTTTATTGCGGATCACGAACGTATCCTGACCATTGAAGACACGGCAGAACTACAGCTGCAACAGCCCCATGTGGGTCGCATGGAAAGCCGGCCTGCGAACGTAGAAGGCAAAGGCGTTATCACCCCCCGCGATTGTCTGCGCAACGCGCTGCGGATGCGGCCAGACCGGATTATCGTGGGCGAAACCCGTGGGGATGAGGTGATTGATATGCTGCAAGCAATGAACACTGGCCATGACGGGTCCATGACCACAATCCACGCCAACGGACCGCGCGACGGTCTGTCACGGTTGGAAAATATGGTCGCAATGTCCGGTATTGATATGCCGATCCGTGCGGTCCGCAGCCAGATCGCAAGTGCTGTGAATGTGATTGTGCAACTGGTTCGAATGCCCGACGGGCGGCGGCGGATGACCTCAATCTCTGAAATCGCGGGCATAGAAGGGGACGTCATTTCAATGCAGGAAATCTTCCGCTACGATCGTGCCGGCATGGATGCCGACGGCAAAGTCATGGGCGCATTCAAAGCCACTGGCACACGATCACACTATTCAAAACGGTTTGAACAATGGGGCATCCACCTGCCACAAGACATGTTCGCAAGCGAGGATGATTTGGTATGAGTGGTCCCATCATTGCAATCTATGTTCTTGTTTTCTTTGGTGTTTTGGTGATCGTCGAAGGCCTGTACTTGCTGTTCTTCGGCAAAGCTATATCGTTGGACAATCAGGTAAACGCACGCCTGAATGACCTGAACAAAACCCACCACCACGAAGAAGCACTGGCCCAACTGCGTAAAACCCTTGCCGATGGCAAAGGCAGTGCCGCGGTGCCGTTTCACAAACATCTGTCTAATATGGCGCGACGTGCAGGCATTCAGCTGTCTGCGGTGCGGATTATTATGATCATGGCTTTGCTGTCGGTTTTTGTGACGCTGATGGTCATGATGATCGGAACTATTGGCGTTTTCCCAGCCGCTATCTTGGGCAGTGCGATTGGCATTCTTGCCCCCTATGGCTGGCTGTCCACTGCTGAAAATCGCCGGCTGAAGCTGCTGGAAGAACAACTGCCCGATGCAGTCGAATTGATGGTCAGGTCACTGAAAGTCGGCCATCCGATCACCGCTACCATCGCCATTGTCGCCACTGAAATCGCAGACCCGCTGGCCACCGAATTTGCGTTGATTGCGGATGAAGCGGCTTATGGGCGTGATCTCAGCGATGCGTTGCTGAATACCGCTGACCGGTTGAACCTAAGTGATATGCGGTTTCTGGCCGTCGCAATTTCAATCCAACAGCAATCAGGTGGGAATCTGGCCGAAATTCTGGACGGACTGGCCACGATTATCCGCGCACGCTTCCGCCTGTTCCGCCGCATCAAAACGATAACCGCCGAGGCGAAATGGTCTGGCACATTCCTGTCGGTCTTTCCGGTGGTGGGGTTTGTCGGCCTTAGCATTCTCAAACCTGATTACTACGCACAGGTGCACGCAGATGGCTTATATGGTCCTGCCCTTGTCGTTGTAGGTTTGTTTATGATTGTGAACTTCGTCGCCATGCGCATTATTACGAATGTGAAAGTCTAATGACCGGATTTTTGAACATCATTTTTGGCCCACTGGGCATGATCGCGGTTCTAGGCGGATTGGGTCTGGCATTGATCATCTTCTCAATTCCGCTGTTTGTGAAAGCAAGCCGTGACCCGTTCTCACAGTTGAAGTCTCGCATTTCGCAAGACGGTGATGCCGACACCGAAGAACGCCAGAAAAGGTTGCGGCGCAATCGCCTGTCGCGCCTTGAACGCTACCGCAGTTTTCTGGAACCGCAAAATCCTGAAGAACTGTCTGCGATGCGGTTGGAACTGATCCGTGCCGGATACCCTGCCCGCAGTGCCGTTCAAGTGTTTACCTTTGTGCAACTTGTGGCCTCGCTCGGGCTGATTATGATTGGCCTTGCGGCGTCGTTCATTTTTGCACGTGGTGAAAACACTCCGATTTATGTGACAATGTTGTGGATCATCATACCGGGCTTGATTGGATATCTTGGTCCGAAATACTGGCTGCGCAATAGGCAGGACACACGCAGCAATGCAATCAGCGGGTCGTTCCCAGATGCACTCGATATGCTTTTGATCTGTGTTGAGGCGGGCCAATCTCTGGATCAATCCATTGCCCGTGTCACACTGGAACTAAACAACGGGCACCCCCTTTTGGCCGAAGAATTTGAAATGGTGTCTTACGAAATCCGTGCGGGTAAATCCAAAGACCAAGTGTTCAAGGAAATGGCGGAACGCGTAAATGTTCATGAAGTCACCAGTTTTGTAAACGTTCTGGTCCAGTCGCAAACCTATGGTACGTCGATTGCTGATGCCTTGCGTGTTTATGCGACTGAAATGCGTGACAAACGCGTTCAACGGGCCGAGGAAAAGGCGAACACACTGCCCACCAAAATGTCGCTGGCCACAATGCTTTTAACCACCCCACCAATGCTGTTGATCCTGATCGGCCCTACCGTTTATGGCGTGATTAAAACGCTGTCAGACGGGGTTTTCTAAATATGCGGGCGTTTGCCCTTCTTTTTGTGTGTCTGATGGGATGTACTGCGGGATCACCCTTTGGCTTGGCGCCGCGTGGTGCCCCTGTGGAAAACGGGCTGATCATCGGTGATCGTTTGATGCTGGCAGGTGAGGCTGATCTGGCCTTGCAATCGTACACGCGGGCGTTGGGTGAATTTGGCATGACGGCACAAGTCGCGGCCAGTTTGGGAAGGGCCAATCTTGCCTTGGGCCGGTTGGGACAAGCAGAACCGTTTTTGCGCCAGGCTACCGAAGCCCCCAACGCCACCCCTGAAATGTGGAACAATCTGGGGGTTTTGCTGCTGGAAACCGGACGGCTTGTCGAAGCACGGCAGGTGTTTCGACGCGGATTTGCCCTGTCGAATGGACAAAATACCACCATTCTACAGAACCTTGCCTTAACGCTTCAAAAATTGGACGGAACAGGGTATACGGGTCTTTAAGTGGTTCAACCGCACGCGGGCAAAGACCTGCATCCAAGGCACAGCAGTAAAGGACGCATGATCATGCGCCAATGGATTCCAAACCTGATGATGGGTGTAATGGCTGTGGCCGTTGCAGGCTGCATGGGGCGTAAAGACCCTGCTGACGAAGTGCTGGGCAGTTTGAACGTCATCGACGCCAGTAACCTGAACGACGTCATGCTTTCCGCAGCTGATCCGGCCGAGGCTGTGGCCTATTTCCAGAAAAGCGCTGCCGAAGCCCCCGAACGGATTGAATTCCGACGTGGCCTTGCCGCATCACTGGTCAAGGCGAAACGCTATCCCGAAGCCTCAGCTGCTTGGCAAAATGTACTGGCCTTGCCAGACGCCAGCAGTGCAGATCGGGTTAATTATGCCGATGCCCAAATCCGTAACGGGGATTGGAACGGGGCAAGCCGGACATTGAATACAGTTCCGCCCACCGTAGAAACCTATCAACGCTATCGTCTTGAGGCCATTGTTGCCGACAGTCGCAAGGATTGGGCGCGCGCCGACAGTTTTTATCAAACTGCCGCGGGCCTTACGACCCAACCCGCAAGCGTTTTGAACAACTGGGGGTATTCGTTCATGTCACGTGGGAAATTCGCCCGGGCCGAAGCGCTGTTTGGCCAAGCACTGCAACACGATCCACAACTGTTCACAGCCAAAAACAACCTTGTCATGGCGCGCGGCGCACAGCGCCATTATGAGCTGCCGGTAATCCCGATGTCGCAGATCGAACGCGCACAACTTCTGCACACGCTGGGCCTGACGGCGATCAAACAAAACGATATCTCAACCGGTAAAGATCTGCTGCGCGACGCGATTGAAACCCACCCGCAGTACTTTGAGGCGGCAGCACGGTCCCTCGCCGCGCTTGAAGGCACAGCGCAGGGCGGTTGACTTTGATGGTAACCTCCCTACCCGATGACACCGCATGGTGGTTTCTGATCCCTATGGTCCCGTTGTGTTTGGTTGTGGTCTGGGATGATCTGTCGAACTTGAAGATTCGGAATGTAACAGTTCTGGCTACAATCGGGATTTATATCATCGTTGGATTGCTTGTGATGCCTTGGACCACCGTCTTGTTTCAGCTGTCGCTTGGCATTGCCACATTGGCAGTCACTTTCATTCTATTTAACCTGCGTATCATGGGCGGGGGAGATGCGAAGTATATCGCAGCCATCGTGCCTTTCTTCTGGTGGAATGACTGGGCTGTAATCGTGTTGTTGTTTTGTGCAATTACGCTGGGAACCTTGCTGATCCACCGCATCGCCCGTGCATTGGGCGCAGCAAAACTGATCCCGTCATGGGACAGCTGGACCAGCGGCAAACGGTTTCCAATGGGGTTTCCGTTGGGATTGATTGTAATGGCTTACCTTGGTCTGTCCGCCTACCCGACCTGACGCTTTGGCACACGTGGCATCGGCATATGATGCAGAGTCTTTCCAATCGTAATGATTTGGGCATCCGGTTGCATCAGGTCCTGCAGCACTGGTGCGGTTAGGCACAAACCACCTGTATAAGTGCCATAAGCTGGCAACATCAGGCGTGTATCATCAAACAAGAAGCAAGCCCGCGCTATAGATCGGCCCCGCGCATTCAAACGCAACTTCGGATGGTAATGTCCTGACACTTCACCCATCGCTGCAACTTTGGCAATATGCCGGAACGTCAAAGGCCCAAGCGTCACCACCTTCGAATGTTGACCGCCCAGCATCAACGGGGCCGGATCATGGTTCCCTTCGATCCACGTCCACTTCCGCCCCGCTTGCAGCGTTAGAATCCAGTCACGATGTTCATCAGTCAGGTTTGCACTGGCGGCCATGTCATCGAAACTGTCACCCAGACAAATGACGCGCTTGGCGTTGGTGGCATTCAAATCCCCCTGCAACCGCAACAGAGTATCCCTAATTTCATACGGCGGCACCATCGTTCCCGTCCGCCGCGCAATGCGGTCGGATTTGCCGAGGTGCAGGTCCGATACGACGAGTAGTTCTTCATCCGCCCACCAAAGCGCACCTGTTGGCATCGCCGTCAACGATGCACCTACGAAATCAAAAGGAAGACCATTGTTCATTATTTGTTCATGGCAGAGGCACAATGTGCCATCAAGCGTTTTCGAAAACGCTTGGCCAACGCGCTTTGAAGCGCGTTATATCAGAACGGCACCGCCCACCGCTTCGGCTGATCCACATCAGCCAACCCA
>JBMZCY010000118.1:0-6144 GCA_049613825.1 Planktomarina sp. | reverse complement strand
GTTCATGTCTGAATCCGCAGCAACCACGAACACAGCCGGGTCAGCGCCCCAGTTCGCGATAGGCTCAAAACTGTCTGTGGAATAGTCTACGCCGCCTTTGATGGACTGCGCGATGAAGTGTGGCACGTTGTATGCGCCCAATGTGTAGCCATCATTGTCAGCCTGTGTTGCCAACCAGTTCCACCCCACACGGCCACCGGCGCCGGATTTGTTGATGATCGCGATGGGCATGCCCAATGCGTCGTCGTTGCCCGCGGTCATGGTCACGATCCGTGCCTGGAAATCAGTGGCACCACCTGCACCATAGCTGACCATCATCATGACAGGGCGTTCCGGGTAATCACCGTGACCTTCTGCGTTTGCAGTACCGGCGAAAGCTGTCAGGGCAAGTGCTGCCCCTGCGATAAACTTTTTCATTTAGATATCCTCCCTAGGATGGTTAAGGTCCTGCCGTTTTGACGGTTCAGAACAAAGTCTCTCTCGGTGTGTAGACACTCAGTAAAGTTGAGAAGAGAAGGTACATGACCGTTGTGAATACAGCGGTGATGATAGCGCGTCTCACCCATGTGCCGACCCGATTGTGCGGGGCAGGATCATAGAGTGTGACGATTGTGAACATGGCGATTGCGGTCGCGGTGTAAAAGCCGAGGCCCTTTGACAGGTAGAACCCCAAGTCGCCTTCGATGCCGCGAAAGCGACGTGCGCCTGCGGCCATCCAGAAGATATAGATCGCACCGACGATGATACCGGGGATCATGTTTTTGAACATGCGTTTCGATACACCGGGTGCATCGTCGGGCAGGCCGAGGATGGCGTTGATCAGGCTCCACGCGGCAAGGATTAGGAACAACGTCGCGACAAGGCGCGGGAACATAAACGCGGCAGCGGGTTCTTGGGTATAGCTGACCCATGTGATCCAGATGCCGACGAGCGTGAGTGTCCCCGAGGGGAGAAGCGTTTGGAACCGGTTCATGCTGCTGATCCCTTCGCAGTGCGTTGTTTGATCCAGACGGCATAAGCGATGGATGCGAAGACCAAGAAGATCAGGACTTTGTTCATCACACCGCGTGTGAAGAAGTCGAAGATGCCATCTTGGGCTGCTGCCATGGCTGCACCTGTCACAAATTCACCCTCTGCGATGGGGCCGAGGATCAGGCCAAGGACCAACGGTGCGGCTGAAAACCCCCAGCGTTCTAGGAAGTACATGCCCGTGCCAAGGCATAACATAATGTAGACATCCCCCATGGATAGTTGAACCGAATAGCTGCCGAACAAGGCAAGGGCGAGGACGGCAGCGGCCATTGTGGAATGATGCACCTTCACGATGGACGCGATCATCCCTGCGATCAAGATACCGAACAGGCACATCATAACTTGACCCAGCAGCATGGAATTGATGAATGGCCAGATGACTTCTGGGTAGGATGTAAAGATATCTGGGCCGGGGAAGATGCCGTGGATGATCAGGCCTCCCAACAGAACTGCTGCGGTCGGAGATCCGGGGATAGAGAGTGTCAGCAGCGGAACCAACGACGGCCCAACCATTGCGTTGTTTGCGCTTTCGGCTGAGATGATCCCTTCGGGATGACCTGTGCCGAACTTCTCACGTTCTTTCGAGAAATTGCGGGATTGGTCATAGGCGACGAGGCCAGCGATTTGACCGCCGACACCGGGGATCAAACCGACGACTGCGCCGACGATGCCACCGATGGTCAGGGATCGACCGTATTTGAAGACATCGCCTACGGATAGCCCAACACCAATGAACCAATCTGTGAGTGCTTTCATAAGTTTGAATTCACGTACCCAAGCAACCACTGCATCAATGTGTTGTTTGATTGTTAGTTTTTGTGCGTCAGGATCATCAAATTCAGATTTGACGCGGCCTTTCGCGAACATCGAAATCACCTGCGGAATGGCGAACAGGCCGATCAGGGCAGGGATGATGTGGATGCCGCCTGACAGGGACGGGTGGAAGATAAAGCGTTGTGCGCCAAGGATATCATCAAAGCCAATGGTGCCCAGCCACATTCCGATGCAGCCCGCCAGCAGGCCTTTCACGACGGAATTGCTGTCCAGCGTCGCGATGATTGTCACACCAACAATGGCCAGCCAGAACAACTGAGCAGGCTGAAACTCCAACGCCCATTGCGCAAGGATAGGGGTTAGGAAGATCAGCAGCATGATCCCGAACGCTCCGCCGAACAGCGACGCGATGAAAGACAGGCGTAACGCCCGTTTGCCTTCGCCGTTCAACGCCATCGTGTGGCCGTCCAGCGTGGTGGCAATGTTGGCAGGCGCGCCCGGAATTTTCAAAAGGATCGCAGAGACTGCCCCGCCTGCAACGGTTGAGGTATACAAAGCACCCAGCAAGATCAGGCCTTGAACAGGTTCCATCCGGAAGGTGAAGGGAATGGCGAGTGCGACTGCCATGGTGGGCGACAGGCCGGGTGTTGCCCCAAGGATCAGGCCTCCGATGGTGCCGATCAGCAGCAGGCCGAAATTGGCAGGCTCAAATACTTGGCCGAAATACCATAGAAATTCCAAGTGCCCATGCCCCCTGCAGATCGTGCTTGAATTTCTACGCTAAGCGATGAAAATAGTTTTGCAAATGTTTTCATAAAATTGCCAAAATGGGGGCCTTAGTGACTGATAAAAAACGAAAAAAGGCAGATATTGTCAGCGTAGCGCAGGCGGCAAAGGTGTCAGCGTCTACCGTGTCGCGCTACTTTAATCACCCCGAACTGGTCAATCCGACGACTCGCAAGAAGATCGAAGGTGCCGTGCGCAGGTTAGGGTATATTCGCAACCGTGCCGCGCAAACGATCCACGGTATTCGCAGCGGAACCATCGGGATCATCGTGCCGACGCTGGACCATGCGATCTTTGCCGAAGTGGTGCAGGCGTTTTCGGATACGGTTGAGGGGCATGGTTTTACGATCCTGTTGGCCTCGCATGGATATGATGCCCAACGCGAATATGCGATTTTGCGGAAATTTCTGGAGCATCGCGTGGACGGGATCGTCCTGACGGGGCTGGATCACGACGCGGCGGTGTTTCAGTTGATCGACAGCCAGAACATTCCGTCGATCCTGATGTGGAATTTTGCCGAAGATGCGGCCTATCCCAGCATCGGGTCGGACAACGCGCTGGCGGGTGAAATGATCGCGCAGCATGTGCTGGATTTGGGCCACCGTCGCATTGCCTGCATGTTTCCGCCCACAACAGACAATGATCGAGCCGAGGCGCGAAAGACCGGCGTGATGCGGACCTTGGCGGCGGCGGGGGTCGCGGTGCCTGCGGCTTGGCAGTTGACGACGGTTTACAGCATTTCAGACTCGAAGAAAGATACTGTTGCGCTGTTGCAAAACGGGCCCGTGCCGACGGCAATTATCTGTGGCAATGATATTCTAGCAACGGGCGCGTTGTATGGTGCCAATGCTGCGGGCCTTAAAGTGCCAGATGATATAACTGTCACAGGGATCGGCGATTTCAAAGGTGTCGCGGAAATGGAGCCATCGCTGACCACCGTCCGCATCCCTGCCAAACATATCGGACGTGAGGCAGGCAATGTGCTGGCCACCGCGATCACTGATCCCGATACGCAGTCCGCAGGCATCCACTGCAAACCCACATTGATGATACGCGGGTCCAGTTTGCGTTTGGGCTGACAGATCATTGCAAATGGTGCGCCTATGGCGGTAAGCCACGCCTATGACAGATACCTTACCCCCATGCCCTGAATGCGCGTCCACCTATGTCTATCAGGTTGATGCATTGCTCAACTGCCCCGAATGTGGCCACGAATGGTCGGCGGACAGGCAGGGTGACGCTGCCGTTGTGCGCGACAGTGTTGGCAATGTTCTTGTCGACGGTGATACGGTGACAGTGATCAAGGATTTGAAGGTCAAAGGGTCGTCTTCGATCGTTAAAGTTGGAACCAAAGTGCGCGGCATCCGTTTGGTTGATGGGGACCATGATATTGATTGCAAAGTGCCGGGCATCGGGCAGATGGGATTAAAGTCCCAGTTCGTGAAGAAAGTAGCCGGATAACATCGGCAAATCTTGGCCATAGGCCAATGGCTTGTGTCGCATTTGATGTCGAAACCCCTTAAATTGCATCGAATGCGGGCGGTACATGTCCGTCCATTGCTTTTGCACGTAACGCGTCAAAAGCCACAGCGATCAGGACATGTGCTTTGTTCCATCAGACCCTTATCCCGAAATGGATCGCCATCGCCCTAGCGACCATCCTTGCTGCCACATCGCTTTACGCGGCTGAGGTGACGTTGGACGCACCAGATGATCTGCGTGATGATCTGGTCTCGGCATCCACGCTACTGGGGTTGGATGATGATGCGGCGACTGACGGACAATCCATCTTATCCTCGGCCAAGGCGGACTATCAGCGATTGATCAGTGTTCTGTACAGCAACGGATATTTTGCGCCGGTTATCAACATCAGGCTGGACGGGCGCGAGGCCGCGAGTTTCCCCCCGATTTTTGCGCCTGACGTTGTGAACACAGTCCAGATCACCGTGCAGTCGGGGCCTGTGTTCACCTTTGGCAAAACTGACGTCGGACCATTGGCACCCGACACAGATATTCCTGTTGCATTTATGACCGGACAAACCGCTGACGTCAGTGTTTTGCGTCAGACGGCGGGTATTGCAGTCGATGGGTGGCGTGCCGTGGGTCATGCGACGGCACGCGTCGGGGGACAGCAGATCACCGCGCGGCACCCTGACCGTAAACTGGATGCGTCGATCCGTATTGCACCCGGTCCTGTGCTGCGGTTTGGGACGTTGACCATTGAAGGGAATGAAGACGTACGAGCCGACCGCATTGCCGCTATCGCGGATTTCCCCGCAGGCAAGATATACTCACCCGACCAGCTGAAAATCGTGACGGCCCGTCTGCGCCGAATCGACGCGTTCAGGTCGGTTGCAGTGCAAGAGGCAGATGAGATAGGCCCAAATGACACATTAGGTGTAAACGTCGCGATCACAGAAAACCTGCCACGAAGGGTTGGGTTTGGTGCGGAAGTTTCATCTTTGAACGGCTTTTCCACCTCGGCATTTTGGCTGCACCGCAACTTGTTCGGCGGGGCTGAGCGCTTGCGGTTTGACGCTGAAATCAACGGCATCGGCGGCAGCAATGGGGGCGCAGATTACAGACTGGTTGGACGGTTTGAACGCCCTGCAACGTTCAATGCAGACACACATTTTTATGCGCAGACATCGCTGGAAAGGATGGATGAAACATTGTTCTTTTCCGACAGTTTTGATGTTGAGGCCGGCATCCTGCGCATTGCATCCGAAGAACGACAATATGAGTTAGGCGTGGGATATAAAAACGCGCAGGCACGGGATGATTTCGGCGAAAGATCGTTCCAGTTCATCACCGTCCCGTTGCAAGCGACGTTTGATTATCGCGATGATAAGCTGGATGCGACATCTGGCTTTTACCTGAATGCTCGGCTGACACCGTTCGCAGGTATATCAGGCAACAAAAGCGGGATGCGTGTGTATGGGGATGCGCGGGCCTATTACACACTTGGCGACGATCACCCTGTCACATTGGCTGGACGGTTCCAAATCGGTTCATTGATTGGTCCTGACGTGGACGAGGCATTCCCTGATATGTTGTTCTATTCCGGCGGCAGCGGAACGGTGCGTGGCCATGCCTTTCAATCGCTGGGTGTTACTTTACCGTCGGGCGAGGACGTCGGGGGCACATCCTTCATCGGCCTGTCCACCGAGGCGCGTGTGAAAATTACCAACACGCTTGGCGTCGTCGGTTTTTTCGACGCAGGCTATATCGGGGACAGTGATGTCGGCATCAGTGACTTTGGTCGTGTGCAAACAGGCGCAGGTCTTGGGGTGCGATACGACACAGGCATTGGTCCGATACGGCTGGACATGGCACTGCCTGTATCCGGCCCGAATGATGCGTCCGGTATCGAAGTGTATATCGGAATAGGACAAGCGTTTTGAGGTTTCTATACATCTGCCTGTTCGCCCTGTTACCCGTCGTTGCCACTGCACAAGATGATGATAAAGGCTTTCTGACCAATTTGTTGGAAGATTCCCTGACGTCAGCTGGTCGGGATGTGGTCATCACGGGCTTTCGCGGCGCGCTCAG
>JBMZCY010000117.1:0-6190 GCA_049613825.1 Planktomarina sp. | reverse complement strand
CAACGCCCACCTGTCTTCGGTGTACGGGGCGGAAATTTGGTTGAAACGCGAAGATTTGTCCCCCGTGCGATCGTATAAATTGCGTGGCGCGTATAACGCGATGGGCAAGCAGACGGATAAAGAAATCTTTGTGTGTGCCAGTGCGGGAAATCACGCGCAGGGCGTGGCGTATGTCTGTGCGCATATGAAGAAGAAGGGCGTGATTTTCATGCCCGTCACGACTCCTGAACAGAAGATCAACAAGACCCGAATGTTCGGCGGTGAATACGTCGAAATCCAACTGGTCGGTGACTATTTCGACGACTGTCTTCGTGCGTCGCAAGCATATTGCGAAAAGGTCGGCGGGCACTTCCTGTCGCCGTTCGACGATCCTGATGTGATTGAGGGCCAATCGACCGTTACGTTCGAAATGCTGGATCAATTGGGACAAAAACCTGATGTCGTGATTGTTCCCGTTGGGGGTGGCGGCCTATCGTCGTCCACGCGACTTTTGCTGGCTGAAATGGCGCCGGAGACTGAGATCTATTTCGTGGAACCGGCGGGTGGGGCCAGCCTGACCGCTGCTGTGCATGCTGGGACACCCGTTGCGATTAACGAAGTCGATACATTTGTAGATGGCGCTGCTGTTGCACGTATCGGCGAGCACACATTTGCCGCCTTAAAGGGCATCAATGGCGATCATGTCATCACAATACAAGAAGATCGCATCTGCACGACAATCATCGAAATGTTGAACGTCGAGGGCATCGTTTTAGAACCGGCCGGAGCATTGGCGATTGATGCACTAAAAGACTTGCGTCACGTGGTCGAAGGTAAAACGGTCGTCTGTGTATCGTCAGGTGGTAACTTCGATTTTGAGCGTCTGCCAGAGGTGAAGGAACGCGCCCAACGCTTTTCTGGTGTAAAAAAGTATTTTATTCTTCGATTGCCTCAACGTCCGGGGGCGTTGAAAGAATTCTTGGGCCTTCTGGGACCCGACGATGATGTCAGCAGGTTTGAATACCTAAAGAAATCTGCCCGTAATTTCGGGACTGTTCTACTGGGCATCGAAACTAGTGCCCCTGCGAATTTCCCCGCCTTGTCCCAGCGGTTAGAGGCCGCTGGAATGTCCATTCGTGATGTGACCGATGATGAGGCGATGGTCGACTTTATAATCTAACTGAACACTTTCTTAATCACACCATGCGACACTGATGTGTGGTCTGGAAGTGGTATGGGCGTGTCGTTTTCTATTGTGCAAGATATTGCTGTTTTTGGGAGTGTCCCATCTGCATGGCGTCCGGTATTAAGGCCATTGCTGCATACCGGAACGGGTCAACCTGTCGCCTGCTTGTGTAACCTTGATGATCCTAACGCCTACACCGAATTCGAAGCATTTACGGCTGTTGAGCCAAACCTGACCGAGATTGTTTTGATCGGATGTTCTGATCGTAGCATCGAACGGGTCTTGGACAGTGGCTTTGACATAATGCTGCCACTGTCGGCATCCCCTGCTGATTTAACGGCACAGCTGGGCGCTTTGGATCGACGCTTGATCATTCTGCGTACGATTCAGGATCGTGCCGCGAACCTAAGCAACCGGTTACGTAAGGTGCAGGCGGAATTTGATGCGATTGATACGGATTTGTTTCAGGCTAAACAGTTGCAGCAGGGGTTGATAAAGGATCGCCAGCGCCATTTCGACACTGGTTGCCTATCGCTGATGTTACAGGAAAAAATGCATATTGGCGGTGATATGGTGGGGCAGTTCCCGGTCAATGACTCCACTGTTGGGTTCTTTGCTTTTGATGTTGTGGGGCACGGCGTCACTGCGGCGCTTTTGATTGCGCGATTGACGGGAATGGTTCTGGGCATGTCGCCGGACACGAATATTGCAATTACGGCTGATGGCGATGGTTTCACACCCAGATCCCCTGCCGCAGTTTGTGAGGCATTGAATGTCTTGATGTTCAATGAATTATCTTCGGATCATTACTTCACGGCGATCCTTGGTTTTTTCAATCATAGGACGGGGAAGGTCACATTTTGCCAGGCGGGTCACCCTAGCCCGATCTTGATCCATGCCAAGGGTCACATGCAGATCGTGGGGAAGGGTGGTTTGCCAATGGGGCTTATCCCTGGCGCTGAATTTGAAGACATATATGTGACACTTGGCGCGGGTGAACGGTTGCTGATCATGTCCGACGGCATAACAGAAACGCCGAATCGCAAAAGATCCAGCCAATTGACCGAAGTTGGGCTTGCGTGGTTGCTGGCAAAGTATCGCACACTGCCTGCATTGGACTTGTTTGATTGCCTTTTGGCGGACTTGGCGGACTTTCAGGGAACTCAGGTTTTTGAGGATGATCTGAGTGCTGTGATGCTTGATTTTAAGCCAGACGCAACGAACGAAGTTAACGCCGCACGATCGCCGGACACTGCTAAGGATTTGATGGCTACGTCGTAGGGTAGGATCATTGCCTCATGTCCATCCTCGGTTGGCGGGCCTAGCGGGCGAATAGGTTGTGCGACGTAAATTGTACAAATCTTTTCGGCCCACATGTCGTAGTCTGGCATGAAGGCAAATCGCTTAAATCGACCAAACACCCTTGGGGCCGTGATGGACCACCCCGTTTCCTCGAACACTTCGCGGTGCAGGGCGGCGATAGGCTGTTCACCTTGATCCACGCCACCGCCGGGCAGCTGATATTCGTTGTGGATGCCGGATTGATAGGTTGCCAAAATCCCATCACACATTGGCAAAATCGCATAAACGCCCGGTCTTCTGATGTAGTTTTGCCCTGTAATTGGCCGCTGCCCGAACCGCTTCATTTGCCTGCCCCTTTTTCCCGCGCCTTGCAGACACTATATTCCCGCGATAACGCCAGAAGGCAAAGCCGCCCGTAGAAAGAAATTTGATGACTGCACCTGTGAACCCATCGTGGGACGATACCGTTCTGCCCTTCCAGCTGGAACATTCCAATATCCGTGGCCGCGTGGCGCGGTTGGACGGTGTGTTGAATGCAGTGTTGGAACAGCATGACTATCCACCGACGATCGAAGCGTTGATTGCGGAAATGACAGTGCTGACTGCGTTGATCGGCCAAACGATCAAGCTGCGGTGGAAGTTGTCCCTTCAAGTGCGTGGCGATGGTCCGATCCCGACGATAGCAACGGATTACTATGGTCCGACCGATGACGGGCAGCCTGCGAAAATTCGCGCCTATGCTAGCTATAATGCTGAAACTTTGAACCAGTCTGCGACTCCGTTTTCGCAATTGGGCAAAGGGTATTTCGCGATCCTGATCGACCAAGGGCCGGATATGACGCCGTATCAGGGGATCACGCCAATCTCTGGATCGTCGCTGCATGAATGTGCGCAGACCTATTTTGCGCAATCTGAACAAATCCCGACACGTTTTTCCCTATCCTTCGGTCAGTCCCAAGCGCCGGGCGAAGACAGCAGCTGGCGTGCAGGCGGCATCATGTTGCAGCATATGCCCGAAGCCTCCCCCCTGATGGACAAAGGCGATGGCGCAACAGGTGACGAAGGCCTGTTGGCTGCATCCGACATCGTGCACGGTGATGACGAAGATCACTGGAATCGTGTGAACATCCTGCTGAACACGGTGGAGGAGCTTGAGTTGATCGGCCCAACCGTTCCGCCCAAAGACCTTCTGGTGCGCTTGTTCCACGAAGAAGCCCCCCGTGCGTTTGACGTGCAGGAAGTCCGCTTTGGTTGCACGTGTTCCGCAGATCGTGTGAAAGACAGCTTGTCGATTTATTCGGCCAAGGATCTTGTTCACATGACCAATGACGATGGCAACATCACTGCGGACTGCCAATTCTGCGGTGCGCATTACGTTCTGGATCCCGCGGAAGTGGGCATCGATGCTGCTGACAAAAGCTGATCTTCTGACGGCGCTGGGCCGTGATGGCGACGCAACTTCGGATTTCGATCTGAATGTCGGCGGCACCATTGCGCCTACCAAAGATGCAGCGGTGTTGGTGCCGATTATGGAGTCGGCCGATGGCCTGCGCCTGATCCTGACCAAACGTGCTGCGCATTTGAAAGCACACCCCGGGCAGGTCGCCTTTCCAGGCGGTCGTCGCGATGACACGGACAAAGACCTGATTGCGACTGCGTTGCGCGAAGCGGATGAGGAAATTGGCCTGCCGCCTGCCAGAGTGCAGGTGTTGGGCGGATTACCGCACCACGACACAGTCACCGCATTTCGCGTGACGCCTGTTGTGGGGTGGATCGAACGGGATTGGACTGTTCAAGCTGACCCGGGCGAGGTGGCTGAAGTTTTCCATGTGCCATTGGGCCATGTGTTGAACCTGAAGAATTATTCTATCCAGTCCCGCCAATGGCGTGGCGCTGCGCGGTATTTCTATACCATACCCTATGGCCCATACTATATTTGGGGCGCGACTGCGCGAATGCTGCATGGCTTGGCCGCACGGTGCGCAGCGTGAGGGTTGCGCCATCTTGGTTGCAGGCCCCCGATCTTCAAAAGATCTTCGATGCGCTGGGTGATTATCAAGTCTTTGCGGTTGGTGGATGTGTTCGAAATGAACTTTTGGAGCGGCCAATCACAGACATTGATATGTCAACGAATGCGACCCCAACCGAGGTGATTGCAGCCTTGCATGCGGCGGGGATCAAAACCGTTCCGACCGGCATAGACCACGGCACAATCACCGCTGTTTTAGATGAACCCTATGAAATCACCACCTTCCGCCGCGACGTTGCTACGGACGGGCGGCGGGCGGTTGTGGCGTTTGCCGATACAATTGACGCAGATTCTCTGCGCCGTGATTTCACAGTGAATGCACTGTACGTGGACCGTGATGGCGTTGTGCATGACCCACAAAATGGCCTGACTGATATTGACCCGTTTCGCCTGCGTTTCATTGGCGACGCGGATGCCCGCATTGAAGAAGACTATCTTCGCATTCTCCGGTTCTTCCGTTTTTTCGCCCAATACGGTGACCCTGCACACGGTATCGATGCAGATGGCTTGGCGGCCTGTGCCGCAGGCGCGGATGGCCTGAACGATATATCTCGCGAACGCATTGGTCAGGAGATGTTAAAACTTTTGGCCGCTAATGATCCCGCGCCTGCTTTGGCTGCGATGGCACAGTCCGGGGTATTATTGCGAGTGGTCCCCGGTGCGGATGTGGTGGCGTTTCCCATTCTTGTGCATTTCGAATCCTTGGCAGGTGCATCCCCATCAGCGGTGCGTCGTCTTGCCTTGTTGGGTAATTTTGATCCGATGACGGCCTTTCGTGTGTCCAAGGCGCAAGCGCTGACGTATCACCAGCTGCGCGATGCTGCGCTGGATGATATTTCGCCCGCCGTGACTGGGTACAGATTAGGTGCAGAATTGGGACTGGACGCCGTCCTGATCCGCGCCGCATTGACGCAAATGCCACCAGCCGAGGGTGCTGCCGCGCAAGTGTCTTGGGGCGCAAAACAGGTGTTTCCATTGGTCGCAGTAGATATCATGGCTGACTATTCTGGCCCCGCTTTGGGGGTAGCGCTGAAATCTGCCAAAGATACTTGGATTGCTTCAGGGTTCACGGCGACGAAGGCTGACTTGATCGAACATCTGCGATCCGCCTAACGCTTTGCACCGAACGCGTGGGGACTATATGGCAAATCATGTTCAAATTCTTTGAAACCCTGATCAACCCGTACCAAAACTACATTCAAACCTCGGCCCCACCATCAAAGCTGGGTTCGTTCCTGTGGTCATATCTGAAACCGTTTCGTGTTCTGTTTGCCTACGCGGGCGCTGCTGCTATCGCTGTGGCTATTATCGAAATCATGCTGATCGCCTATATGGGCCGCCTCGTCACGATGATGGAGGCAACGGATCGCAATGCATTCTGGTCCGAACATGGGGCAGAGCTGACGGTGGTTGGGATCGCCATCCTGTTTGTCCGTCCTGCATTCCAAGCGTTCAAAACCCTGTTGATGAACCAATCCTTGATGCCAAATGTAGGAACTATTTTCAGGTATCGTGCCCATCGTCATGTTCTTGGTCAATCAATTGGATGGTTCGAGAATGATTTTGCAGGCCGTATTGCTAACCGGATTATGCAAACCCCACCCGCAGCGGGTGAGGTGGTGTTTCAAGTTTTTGATGCCCTGACATTTGCATTGGCCTACATTATTGGTGCTGCGATTGTGCTGGGAGATGCC
>JBMZCY010000116.1:0-6227 GCA_049613825.1 Planktomarina sp. | reverse complement strand
GAACTTCTGAAATTCTCAAGATCTTTTGTGGCTGCCAAGTCAACTAATACCCCCATTTCACAATAGTTTAGCTAAAATCAACTAAACCACAACCTCCACCCCGACCTGATCCCCAACGCCAAACACCCGCTTGTACCTTGCGATCTCGGTCTTGGGCCCCATCGCTTTGTTCGGATTATCAGACAGCTTGACCGTCGCGCGGCCATCAGCTTCAACAGCCTTACACACCATCGAAAACGGCGCCAGCGCATCATCCGGCGTCAGTCCACGGAAGTCGTTCGTCATCAGGGTGCCCCAACCAAACGAAGGCTTTACACGGCCTACGAATTGCTTGTGCAAATCAACAATCTTATCCACGTCCAACCCGTCAGAGAAAATCACCAACTTCTGCGTCGGGTCTTCGCCACGAGATTTCCACCAATCGATAGCGACTTCCGCCGCAGTTGCGGGATCACCGGAATCAATCCTTATTCCCGTCCAACCGGGCAACCAGTCAGGGGCGTCTTTCAAGAACCCTGCGGTGCCATAGGTATCGGGCAGGATGATCCGCAAATTGCCGTCGTGTTCGTCCTGCCAGTCGCTCAGCACGTCATAGGGTGCTTGCTTTAGCGCCGCGTCCGTTTCTGCAAGCGCGGAATAGACCATCGGCAATTCGTGGGCATTGGTCCCAATTGCCTCAACATCGCGGTTCTTGGCGATCAGACAGTTCGAAGTCCCGATGAATTTATCACCCAACCCTTCGCCCATCGCCTGCACCGCCCAATCCTGCCACAAAAACGAGTGTCGCCGCCGCGTTCCGAAATCCGCAAGGCGCAGGCCATCAACACCGCGCAAGGTTTCCACTTTTTCCCACAGTTTTGTCATCGCACGGGCGTACAGAATTTCCAGTTCAAAACGACCCATTTTGCCCAGCACCGCACGGCCACGCAGCTCCATCAACACGGACAGCGCGGGAATTTCCCACAGCATGACTTCGGGCCATGATCCTTCGAAGGTCAGCTCATACTGCCCGTCCTTCTTTTCCAAGTGATAAGGCGGCAGGCGCAGGGCTTCGAACCAGTCCATAAATTCGGGACTGAACATGGCACGTTTGCCGTAAAAGGTGTTGCCGCGCATCCAAGTACTTTCACCCCGCGACAGGGACAGACTGCGGATGTGGTCCAGCTGTTCACGCAACTCCCCCTCGTCGATTAACTCGGCAAGGCGAATGTGTTTGGACCGATTGATCAAACTGAACGTCACCCGCGTATCCGGTTTGTTACGGAACACAGACTGGCACATCAGCAGTTTATAGAAATCCGTGTCGATCAATGACCGCACGATGGGATCAATTTTCCACTTACGGTTCCAAGCGCGGGTTGCGATGTCGACCATGATGCCAGTCCTTAAAAGTTAATATGCGGCCCAACATGAAAATTCTGACCTGTTATCTTTGCATCTATCAGAGTAGCAGGTCGAAAAATATACCAGATTGCCTGCATATCTTGTGGAAAGACAACATAGTAAATCCCATTTTCAGGCCATTTTTCATTCCAAAGCCCGCGAAGAACCACATATGTCGCGATGTATATGGCAATCAAAAGAAGGCTCCATCTCAGAACCCTCATAAATCCTCGCACTGGTCATACAAGCTGCAATAGAGGGCTTGGGCCGACAGTTGGGTGATTGCATCTGCATTGATGGGTTGGGTGCCAGAACTGTAAAGGACCAGTTTATCGTCCGGTTTGATGTAGACAAAATCATCCACATCGATGGCGAAACATGCGGCCCCCTTGGCGGTTGCCGTGGCCCCTGTCAGCGCTTCGATTACAGCGCAGGCTTTGCCTTCGGACAGGGGATAGATCGCGTTGTTCACAACCAGTTTGATATCGGATACCTTGGCCGGACCCAGCCCAGCGTTGATAAGGGTCACCTCAACCCGCGACGCCTGCCCACCCCCAAAGGCAATCCGCCAGTCCAACTTTGGCATGACCGAAATACGGTTGTGTTCATACATCAGCCACGTCTGACCACCGGCAGCCAGAAATGACAGTCCAGACACGACGAAGGCAATCGCCGAAAACCACATCGCAGCACGGCCGGAATTCGGTGACGGATCAAGCAAGGGTGACACCTGCGGCCTTCATGCCATCCAACGCAGCAGCCTGCGATCCGTCCATATCAATCCCACGGCATAGCGCCAAATCAACGGTCACATTGAACCCCAGCTTTGCCGCATCAACAGCCGAATAATTCACACAGAAATCAGTCGCCAACCCAACGATTGTCATGTCTGTAATCCCCCGCGTGCGCAGATACCCGTCCAACCCCGTGGGGGTCGCCTGGTCATTCTCAAAAAATGCCGAATAGCTGTCGATATCAGGCCTGAACCCTTTGCGAATGATCATATCAGCATCCGTACGCAGGTCTTTATGAAACGCCGCCCCTTCGGTGCCAATAATGCAATGATCCGGCCACAGAACTTGGGGGCCATAAGGCATCTGGATCAAACTCATCACCTCAGCCCCGTAGGTGGATGCAAAAGACGAATGGCCTGCCGGATGCCAATCCTGAGTCAAAACAACTGCATCAAACCCGTCCATCATCGCGTTGATACCTGCAACGATCCGATCCCCTTTGGCCACGGCCAACGCGCCCCCTGGACAGAAATCATTTTGAACGTCGATTACGATAAGTGCGCGCATAATACTTTCCTTTGCGATCAGCCGAACCGTATGCGCGGCCATACAGGATCGTCAACATTGACCAGACTGTTCACCTGTGGCACTTCAAAGGGAAGGGCGTCCGTTCCCTGCCGCGCGTGGCCACATGGCTTTGGCAAAGACGGATTGAAGAAACCAAATCACCCTTGTCAAATGTGCATGGGTGGCAACACGCGCCCCACCATTTTCGCACATGACCAAAGGTGGTTCATGGAACATCTCTATTCAGTGCCTGATTTGAAATTACAGGCCAACCAACTGCGGGCCGACACGCCCGCCCTATCCCAAACCGGCGCTTATGAAGCATTGGCGAAATCGCTGGGGTTTCGAAACTGGAACACGTTGCGGGCGTCCGCAATTGACTGGTCCATCGGGGATCGTGTGCGTGGCAGATATTTAGGGCAGGCCTTCAAAGGCGCAATAATCGGCCTGCACAAACGTGGCCCACACATCGCGCTGACCTTACAGTTCGACCAAGCCGTGGATGTGGTCACATCCGAACATTTCTCGAACTTTCGCAGCCGTGTCACAGTACCCATGCGATCGAAAAACCACTCGGCTGCAAATACATCTGACGGAACCCCACACTTGGTCCTGTACTAACCTTGCAGAAACGGGGGCCTTTCGGGTAAAGGCCCCCTTATGTTGACTGTATCCGCGTTCTACCACTTCACCCCCGTCGATGACCCTGCTGCATGGCAAGGGCCGCTGCTTTCGCTGTGCGAACACGAAGGCATTCGCGGCACGATCCTGCTGGCATCCGAAGGAATCAACGGCACGGTTGCAGGCACGCAATCTGGCATCGAACGGCTTTGGACACACATCGCTGCCCTGCCGGGATGTGCGGGGTTCGAGCATAAGGAAAGCACCGCCGACATGATGCCGTTCCGCAAAATGAAAGTGCGGTTGAAGAAAGAAATTGTGACAATGGGGCAACCCAATGTAAATCCGACTGCGGGCACAGGTCACTACGTTGACCCCACCGATTGGAACAAACTGATCCAATCCGACGATGTGGCAGTGATCGACACCCGCAACGATTACGAAGTTGGCATCGGCACATTTGAAGGTGCGATTGATCCAAAGACAAAAACCTTCCGCGATTTTCCGAAATGGTGGGACGACAACAAAGACCAATTTGAAGGCAAGAAAATCGCCATGTTCTGCACTGGCGGCATCCGGTGTGAAAAATCCACCAACTTCCTCATCGGGCAAGGCGTCGAAGACGTCTACCACTTAAAGGGTGGCATCCTAAAATATCTGGAAAACGTCCCCGAAAAAGACAGCACCTGGGACGGTGAATGCTTCGTCTTCGACAACCGCGTCAGCGTGGGACATGGCCTTGAAAAAGGATCATTCGATCAATGCTTCGCCTGCCGCCGTCCGATCACAGAAGACGACAAAACGCGCCCTGAATATCAAAAAGGCGTCCAGTGCCACCAATGCACTGACTACTACACCAAAGAAGATCGCACCCGATTTGCCGAACGCCAACGCCAGATCGAAGCAGGCGAAATCACTCCATCTTAACTTCTTCTTGATAGAAAAACCTCGGATTGGATTTGAAAGGAAAGGCTGCGCCTTTCCTTCACGCCCCGCGCGCAGCGGAAAATAGATACTGCCGCCAAAGGCGACAATCTGGATGGATCAAACCGAAAATCTGTCCCTTCCGGTTTTCATACATATCAGTAGCGTGACCTTATGACTGATCCCAACCTGCCCATCGGCCCCGCCCTTTCGTTCACTGGCCCTTGGCCCGCACCCGACGGACGCGATCTGGTTGGGCGACGTACAACCCTTCGCAAGCTGATCCCCGAACATGCCCCAGCATTGTTCGATGCATTCGTCAGCGAAACGGCAGATCGCAATTGGATCTATCTGCCGTTTGATAAACCATCCTCGCGGGACGCTTTCACCGAAATGCTCACAGGGTTCAGCCAGTCAACCGACCCGCTGTTCTACACCGTCTTTGACGCCCAAGATCGCGCGGTTGGTTTCGCATCCTACCTGCGCATCATGCCCGATGTGGGCAGCATCGAAGTCGGTTGGTTGTCCATGTCACCGCTGATGCAGCGTTCCATCACATCGACCGAAGCGATGTACCTGATGATGCACCACGCGTTTGAAACGTTGGGATACAGAAGATACGAATGGAAATGCGACAGCCTGAATGCACCGTCACGGGCCGCAGCCGAACGTCTGGGTTTCCAACACGAAGGCACCTTCCGCCAAGCCACACATTACAAAGGGCGCAGCAGGGATACAGCTTGGTTTGCGATCATAGACGGGGAATGGCCGGACCTGCACAAACGGTTCCAGCGGTATCTGTCCCCCGACAATTTTGATGCCGGGGGACAGCAGATCAAGCGTCTAAGCGAGGTTTAGGCAAACGCGCGTTCCCAAACCCAATACAGACCGATGATCGCGATAATCAGGCTGCCCACGATGGACAGACACCGGTGCATAACGGGCAGCGCCTCTGCATGAACTTCTTGCGCAGGCAGGCAGGACATCTTCGCCGCTTGTACTGCGATAACCATCAAGATGAACATGGCAAAGATGACGGTCAACTGGCCGATTTCCACACCGATGTTGAACGCGATCAGTGACAGGATGAACGTCCCTTCGGCCATACCCAGATCGCCCAGCACGCTGGCAAAGCCCAGACCGTGCAGCAGGCCGAACCCGAACACCACGACAATACGCCACCAACCCATCCGCGGACGGAAGATGTTCTCAATCGCGACATAGGAAATCGACAGGGCGATAAATGTCTCGACCAGCCACATCCAATCGTCTGGAATGGTAATAAAGCCCAGGGTCGCCAGACCCAGTGTCACAGTGTGCGCCAAAGTAAACGCCGTCACTTGACCCAACAGCGGACGCCAGCGCAGGGCGAAGAAGAACAGACCCAACACGAACAGGATGTGGTCGAGGCCCTTTGGAATGATGTGTTCGAACCCCTCAACGATGAACCGCCAAAACGTCTCACCAGTGGTTTCTTCGACACCAGACATCAACTCAATCGGTGCACTCACCTCTCCACCGTCCAACAACGCAGCATAGCTGTTGTCGCCAATGGTGGTCCGAACAATCAGCGGACCATATTCAGGCACCCAGCCGAATGTGATCGGACTGCCGTCACCCGCCAAAGGTGCTGACATATACACACGACCATCGCGCGGAATTTCCAGATCCGCCTCTGCATCAATCTCAATCCGGTCCAACTCAAACGGACCTGCGCCCGTCACTTTGAAACCTTCTGCAATGCGGTCGAAATTCTGCTGAATTTGTGCCGACAACGCACTGTCCGGCTGTGCACGCAGCGCATCGTATTCATCAACGCGCGGGCTGTCGTTTGTGTCCAGCAGGCCATCAAGGTTCATACCAAGAACATACGGTTCCCAGCTGGCATAGATTTCGACCAGCAGGCGGTCACCTTCGACGGTCAGGTCCGCAATCGCTTCGCGGGTGGAATGCGCATGCGCTACAGCACCCCACAACACTGTGAGTGCCGTTAGGGTT
>JBMZCY010000115.1:0-6230 GCA_049613825.1 Planktomarina sp. | reverse complement strand
TACCTGCGTGAACAGATTGCATCGCACTTAAGTCTAAGTCAGGTAAATCGCAGGATTGATCTTCGGCCATCGCAACCAATGATCCTGTAATATGGTGCGCATCGCGGAACGGTAGGCCAAGTTCCCGAACCAGCCAATCCGCCAAATCCGTCGCCGTCGAAAACCCGCTGGCCGCTGATGCACGCAGGCTGTTCACATTCGCGTTCATATCGGACACCATTCCCGTCATCGCGGCCAAGGCCAGCATCAGGTTATCAGCAGCGTCAAACACCTGTTCTTTGTCTTCCTGCATGTCTTTGGAATAGGTCAGCGGCAGGCCTTTCATCACCATCATCAGCGCGACATTCGCACCCATGATGCGGGCGACCTTGGCACGAATGAGTTCCGCCGCGTCAGGGTTCTTTTTTTGAGGCATGATCGAAGACCCAGTGCTGAACCGATCAGACAAGGTCACAAACCGGAACTGCGCGGATGACCAGATCACCAACTCCTCAGCAAAGCGGCTCAGGTGCATAGCACAAATCGCCGACGCATTTAGGAAATCCAAAGCAAAGTCACGATCAGACACAGCATCCAAAGAATTGGAGGCTGGACGATCAAAGCCCAGCGCCTCAGCCGTCATATGACGATCAATCGCGAAACCAGTACCCGCCAACGCAGCAGCACCCAGTGGGGACGTGTTCATCCGCCGACGAGCATCCTCAAATCGCGATTTATCACGGGCCAGCATTTCAACATATGCCAGCATATGGTGGCCCCATGTTACGGGCTGCGCCACTTGCAGGTGCGTAAACCCGGGCATCACCCAATCCGCACCGACCTTGGCCTGAGCCACAAACGCTGTCATCAATGCATCAATGCCTTCAATCGCAGCATCCATCTGATCGCGAACCCATAGCTTAAAATCGGTCGCCACTTGGTCATTCCGCGATCGTGCTGTGTGCAAACGACCCGCAGGTTCGCCGATCAAACCTTTCAGCCGTGCTTCAACATTCATGTGGATATCTTCCAGCGCGGTGGAGTATTCGAACGTCCCTGTTTCAATCTCTGACAATACCGTTAGCAGACCTTCCCGAATGGCCTCCGCATCTGTATCTGAAATGATACCAACGGCGTTCAACATAGCGGCGTGGGCGCGGCTGCCTTCGATATCTTGGGCGGCCATGCGACGGTCAAACCCGATGGATGCATTGATGGCTTCCATAATAGCGTCTGGTCCTGCTGCGAACCGCCCGCCCCACATTTGGTTTTGGTCTTTGGTCATGGCTGTTGATCCTTCGAAAGGCGTCGAAATGAAAAAGTTAGTTGCCCTTACTACGGCTGTGGCCCTGATCGCAATCGGCGCGTGGACCTTCATGGGGGCCGAAGATGCCACCCCAATACGTGACACGTCCGCTTTAGAGGCTTTGAAAACAGGTGACATGCGCAAACTGCAATTCAGCGCTGCACCTGCCCCCGCTGCCCAAACACCCTTCTTCGCAGAAGATGGGTCCGAGCTGACTATGGCCAATTACGAAGGCAAAGTCGTCGTTCTGAATTTCTGGGCAACGTGGTGCGCCCCGTGCCGAAAGGAAATGCCCCACCTCCAAGAATTGCAGGCCGAACTTGGAGGGGATAATTTTGAGGTCGTGACAATCGCGACAGGTCGAAATGAACCTGCAGCCATGAAAGCCTTCTTCGATGAAATCCGCGTCGACAACCTACCCCTACACCGTGACCCGAAATCTGCACTTGCACGTCAGTCTGGCGTTTTGGGCCTGCCTGTAACACTAATCCTTGACCGCGAAGGTAATGAACTTGCCCGCCTCCAAGGCGACGCGGATTGGGCCAGTGATAGTGCCAAGACCATTATAGTTGCGTTGGTAGAAAAGTAGGGCGCAATGCGCACCTTACTTACTACGAAAACATCCCTGTGTGTGATTGATGAACAACCCACACGCTTCCATCCACGCATAAACAATCGTCGGCCCACAGAACTTGAACCCTGCTTGCTTAAGGTCTTTGGATATCTGTACTGACAAAGGTGATTGCGTCGGAACTTGAGTCTGATCAGCATAGTCTCCAACTAACGGTGCACCGCCAACATATCCCCACATCCGATCTGAAAACGGCATTTCATCCGCTAACCGCAAATAAGCCTGAGCGTTCCCAATGGTCGCCTCGATCTTTCCGCGATGGCGAACGATGCCCGCATTGCCCAACAGGCGCTGCACGTCCGCTTCACCCCATTCGGCAATCACTACAGGATCAAATCCTTCAAACGCATCCCGAAACGCATCGCGCTTTTTCAAGATCGTGATCCACGACAACCCCGCCTGAAACCCGTCCAGAACCAACTTTTCCCACAGGGCGCGGCTGTCATATTCGGGGACACCCCATTCAGTATCGTGATAATCTATATAGATTTTTTCAGAACCAACCCAGCTGCAACGATCCATATAACCCCCTTTGTTCACACAACATTAGGACCCCACGCCGATAGTGTCATCAGGTGATGGAGGTGACTTATGTCAAACGCAAAACCCTTTGGGTTCCAAGATTATACTGTAGGATACGGTCCGATTGACCCATTATCCCATGCGGTGACACAGCGTGACAGCGCAGTTATGGACATGGTCCGACAATCACTGGCCGCGAATAGGACGGCACTTGCGTATCAACCAATTGTGCAGGCACACAAGACCAAACAGATAGCCTTCTTTGAAGGCTTGGTGCGGATGATCGACGAAACCGGTCGCCATATTCCCGCACGTGATTTTATGTATGCAGTCGAAGACACTGAAATGGGCCGCCAGATCGACTGTGTGTCGCTGGAACTGGGGTTAAAGGCGCTGGCAGCTGAACCAAAGCTGCGCCTTTCGATCAACATGTCGGCGCGATCCATCGGTTATAAGAAATGGATCAGAACGTTGGAACAGGGTCTGGACGGACGGACGGGAATCGCGGACCGCCTCATCTTGGAAATCACGGAAACCAGCGCCATGACCATGCCCGAACTGGTCATCAGCTTTATGCAAGACATGCAGCAGCGGGGAATTTCCTTTGCACTGGATGATTTCGGCGCGGGACAGACATCGTTCCGCTACCTACGCGATTTCTTTTTCGACATCCTGAAGATTGATGGCCAGTTCACAAAGAACCTTGCCAAAAATCCTGACAATCAAGTGTTGGTGCAGGCCCTCGTCAGTATTTCGAACCATTTTGAGATGTTCACAGTCGCTGAAAACGTCGAATCGCAGGAAGATGCAGACCTGCTAAAAGCGGCAGGTGTTGATTGCATGCAAGGATTTCATTACGGCGCACCGACTGTAAATCCACCTTGGGCCTCGGCAGAGCCGCCCAAACGATCCAGATTCGGCTGATCCGCGCACATAAATTACAAAATTTGCCGAATATAAGAAATATTGTGTCTTGCGCAAAGCTGGGTTTCTTCTTATGCACCTGCAGCATATAGCAAGCGTATCTTGCACATGCCGCATTTGCTTTAAGGAGTGTCCCATGACTAACATCGTAATCGCCTCAGCCGGCCGTACTGCCGTTGGCAGCTTCACCGGGTCTTTCGCAGCAACACCTGCCCATGATCTGGGTGCTGCTGTCCTAAAAGGCATCGTAGAACGCGCGGGCATCGACGCCAGCGAAGTGTCTGAAACGATCTTGGGTCAAGTCCTCACGGCGGCACAGGGCCAAAACCCGGCTCGCCAAGCACACATCAACGCGGGCTTCGCCAAAGAAGCATCTGCTTGGGGCATCAACCAAGTGTGTGGATCCGGCCTGCGTGCCGTTGCATTGGGCGCACAGCACATCCAACTGGGTGATGCATCTATCATCGCCGCTGGCGGTCAGGAAAGCATGTCATTGTCCACCCACGCATCTTACCTGCGTGCGGGTCAGAAAATGGGCGACATGAAGATGGTCGACACCATGATCAAAGATGGCCTATGGGACGCCTTCAACAATTACCACATGGGGCAAACTGCTGAAAACGTCGCGGGCAAGTGGGAAATCTCCCGCGAAGATCAGGACGCCTTTGCAGTAGGTTCCCAGAACAAAGCGGAAGCTGCGCAAAAAGCTGGCAAATTCGCAGATGAAATCATCCCTTTCACCGTTAAAGGCCGTAAGGGTGACACCATCGTCGATCAAGACGAATACATCCGCCACGGCGCAACCATCGAAAATATGCAAAAACTGCGCCCAGCCTTCGTCCGCGATGGTGGCACAGTGACCGCTGCAAACGCATCCGGCCTAAACGATGGCGCTGCTGCGGTTCTGTTGATGACAGCCGAAGATGCGGAAAAACGCGGAATTGAACCAATGGCCCGTATCGCGTCTTATGCAACCGCTGGCTTGGACCCATCAATCATGGGCGTTGGCCCGATCCACGCTTCCAAGAAAGCACTGGAAAAAGCAGGCTGGTCCGTGAACGATCTGGACTTAGTCGAAGCAAACGAAGCCTTCGCCGCCCAAGCCTGTGCCGTGAACAAAGACATGGGTTGGGACCCTGAAATCGTGAACGTCAACGGTGGCGCGATTGCGATCGGTCACCCGATTGGTGCATCCGGTTGCCGCGTCCTGAACACGCTGCTGTTCGAAATGAAACGCCGTGGTGCGAAGAAAGGTCTGGCGACCTTGTGCATCGGTGGCGGCATGGGCGTTGCAATGTGCGTTGAACGTCCCTGATCCCTCAATCTTAATTCAAATCAAGGAGGCATAATATGTCCCGAGTAGCCATCGTAACAGGCGGATCCCGTGGGATCGGCGCTGCAATTTCCAAAACCCTACAAGCTGCGGGTTACACCGTTGCCGCAACGTATGCAGGCAATGATGAAAAGGCCGCTGCCTTTACTGCGGAGACTGGCATCAAAACCTACAAATGGGATGTGGCCGATTATGACGCGTGTCAGGTAGGGATCGAACAGATCACCGCTGATTTGGGCGACGTCGACATTCTTGTCAACAATGCTGGCATCACCCGCGATGCGCCGTTCCACAAAATGTCCAAGGACCAGTGGCATCAGGTCATCGACACGAACCTGACCGGCCTGTTCAACATGACGCACAATGTGTGGAATGGTATGCGGTCGCGTAAGTTTGGCCGCGTGATTTCGATTTCGTCCATCAACGGGCAGAAGGGGCAGTTTGCCCAGGCAAACTATTCTGCCGCGAAGGCCGGCGACATTGGCTTTACCAAAGCACTGGCCCAAGAAGGCGCACGCGCAGGTATCACCGTGAACGTAATCTGCCCCGGCTACATCAACACTGAAATGATGAGCACGATTCCTGAAAAAGTGATGAACGACGTTATCCTGCCACAAATCCCAGTGGGTCGCTTGGGTGAACCAGATGAGATCGCACGTGCAGTTTTGTGGTTAGCATCGGACGAGGCTGCATTTGTGACCGGTTCGACCATGACAGTGAACGGTGGTCAGTACCTGACCTAATGCTTTCTTAACCTAGAATCAAATAGGGCCGCGCTGGGAAACAGTGCGGCCCTAATCTGTTTGGTGGCCCAGCGTTAGATCGACACTAGAGCAACCAGAGATTGATTTACGACTCTCGGCTGGTATGCCAACATGGATTCCACGCGGTACGAGATTGATACGGCCATCCGATTCAACTAACGAGTCAGACGGCAGGTTGGTTGTGTTGCCGTTGACCGAGTAATTGGTAACGCCCGTAACGAATCCAGCGTTGGAGATATCTTGGGACGTTGCACTTTGGTAATAAAGATATTTCTGGCGATCGCTTGGCTGGTCTGTTCAAAATCGTGATGAACACAGATGTAAGGTTCCAGTTCGTCTGTCAGCATGGCCATAACCCAAGCGACTTCGGATCAGGTAGAGCTTCGGCCCGTTCCCCTAATAGGTTAGGGAGAAAACCCAGAAGCAGGCAACGGGCCGCGCTTTTCCAGATGCTACGCTTGCAGCCGCTGGATTTGTTCTTTCAAAGCGAGTTTCTGCTTTTTCAGCGATGCGACCTCTAACGGGTCCACACTGGGCGTTCGATGCGCCGTTTCTACAGCGTCAGACAAATTCTGATGTTTGCGCTGAAGTTCCGAGATGTGTGAAGAAATACTCATATAGTCACCTCCGATATGTTTAAGTAGTGTCAGTGCAGCACGGCGGGATTCATTGTGTCACGCCGCAGGGCAGCATTCCCCTACGATAAGCAGGTTATCGCCCAGAAGTTGACGAAAAGTTAATCGATCCAAGGCAACGCAACCCCATTTCGCA
>JBMZCY010000114.1:0-6230 GCA_049613825.1 Planktomarina sp. | reverse complement strand
AAGATGTCTGTTTTCATAATGATAAAGTATCCCGCGCGGCTGGAATGTCAGTGATCTGCGTCAGAAAGTCCGATAAATCAGGCGTGCTGTGCTGAATGAATGCGTCGTCCAGGGGGTTATCCGTGATGTGCACTGTTCCCATTCCCAGTGTATGTGGCACTTTCAGGTTCCGTGCCTCGTCCTCAAACATCACCGCAGACTTCGGATCAAACCCATCCAATCCGAACACGCGATCAAATGCTGCGCGTTCAGGCTTGGGGCGGAACCCTGCATGTTCCACACCATAGATCTTATCAAACAGACCATTTAACCCACGCGCCGCAATCACGTTCCTTGCATAGGGTGCGGTGCCATTGGTGTAGATAATCTTGCGCCCAGGCAAGGCCGCAATTTGTGCGGCCAGAACGGGGGCAGGGGGCAGGACGCTGAAATCAATGTCATGTACGTCAATCAGAAATTGATACGGGTCCATGCTGTGTTCATCCATCAAACCCGCAAGCGTTGTGCCGTGCTTTGCATAGTAAACAGTCCGCAGGTGGTCGGCCGTCACGCGGTCTACCTTCAGATAATCCATCACAAACTCCGCCATTAATGCGCTGATCTGATCAAACAGATTGCAGCGAGCGGGATAAAGTGTGTTGTCTAGATCAAAGACCCACGTGTCGATTTGGCTGAAATTTGGCGTCATAGGAAACATGTATCACCGGATTTCGGCCCGTCCAGCGTGGAAATACTTGATCGGATGCCAAGTGTAAGGCTTAACTGACACATCTAACAGATGGGTCTTTTGCAATGACAACGATTCTTGACCTGCGACCGCCGAACAAAGACGCCTATGCGCTGATCCTCGATGCGATTGACGTTGGCGTTTATAAACCGGGTGACAGATTGGTCGAAAGCGAGTTGGCGGATCGGTTCGGTGTTTCAAGAACCCCTATTCGTGAAGCATTGCAGCGTTTGGAAACCCAAAGCCTGCTGGCCCGTGACGGCCGCAGTTTGATTGTCGCATCGTTGGATCACAATCAGATGGCAGAACTGTATGTCGTGCGGACAGAACTGGAAGGTCTTGCTGCCCGTCTTGCCGCCCAGCATGCCACCGCCGAAGAGGTGCGCGTATTGCAAGAAATGGTCGAAGATGATCGCAAGGATTTGGATGATCCGCAGGCATTGTCGCGGTCCAATCGCCGCTTCCACAACCGGTTGCATCTGGCGTCACACAACCGGTTTCTGGTAAAGCAACTGGACCTTGTGCATCGGTCGATGGCGTTGATGGCAACAACATCGCTGGCTGTCGAAGGACGCGGGGCCACGGCATTGGATGAACATCAGGCCATTGCGGCAGCTATCGCGAACCGTGATGGAGAATCCGCGTATGAAGCCGTGAAACAGCACCTAAGTCAGGCGTTTGTGACACGTCTAAAGCATGAGGTGGCGGAGTAGTCCGTAACGCCGTTTCATCTGTGTCTGCCTCACTAACCCCATGGGCGGTTTTGTCCCAATAGAACGGATTTACCACCAGTTCCCATAGGGCTTTGTAGCTGGCGATGGTTGCCAGTGGGAAATAGACATGCAGCGTTGGGACCCATTTGATCAGGTGTTTGTGGTGCGGGGCAGTCACAGACAGCATTCCGACAGTGATTGTTAAGATTTCGGCAAAAAAGAACAGCCCGCCCAACGTCCAAAATCCTGCAATGGGCAGGATACCTGTCAACGGATGCGGCAGGCCAAAGGCCGCCAACCAGAACGTCCAAAGCAACGGGGCAAGGACAAAGCTGGACAGGGTTCCCAGAAACAACATCTGCACCCCAAAGAACCGCCATGCGCCCAGATCGCCCCACAGGGTCTTCGGGTTACGCATATGAACCAGATATGTAATCGCATAGCCCTTTAACCATCGCGACCGTTGTTTGACCCAAGGCCATGTGCGGCAGTTTGCTTCTTCATATGTTACCGTCGGGATCAGTTCGGTGCGGTAGCCGTGGCGGGCCAGACGGATGCCCAGATCAGCATCTTCGGTCACGTTGTGGGCGTCCCAGCCGCCCAGTTCTTCTAGCGCGGATTTACGGAAGAATAGCGTTGTACCGCCCAAAGGCACGGCAAGGCCCAATTTTTGCAGACCCGGCAACACAATCCGAAACCATGTGGCATATTCGATAGTAAAACATCGCGACAGCCAGTTTGCCCGTGCGTTGTAAAAGTCGAGGGTGCCTTGCAAACACACCACTTCCGGCCCACGTTCTGAAAATCTGCGAACAATTCGCTTCAATTGGTAAGGATCAGGTGCATCTTCAGCATCATACACCCCGACGATGGACCCTTTGCAATGGTCCAGTGCATAATTCAGCGCACGGGGTTTTGTTTTTAATCCCCCGGGTGGCACGATCAGCGTCGACATCCATGCAGGCAGGGGCGTGCGGGCCAAAGTATCGCGGGTGGTTGCGTCGTCTTCTTCGACGACCAGATGTATATCCAACAGCTCCTTCGGGTAATTCAGGCGGCGCATCCGTTTGACCAATTGTGTCGCGATGGCGCGTTCTTTGAACAACGGCACAAGGATCGAAATACGCGGCATACGCGCAATGACCGGTGCATCGGCAGTCGGCGCATCATCGGGGTGCTTGTCGCGCAGATAAAACAACGCCGCTGCGCAGCGTATCACTGTGTTGCAGACCAGGGCGATCAGCGCCCAAACTGTTAGGATCAGAAAAATCGCGATTGGCCAGATCCAAATTGCGGCACAAAGGGCACTAATGCAAGCGGCAGTTCCGATTTTCAGTTTACGATAATTCAGGGTTCGGCAGCTTTCTTGTTCTGCTACGCGTGTTTCTGCCCGCTGGGTCAATGTATCCCGCGCCGATGCCTCTATACAGGTCTGAATATCAGCCGCTGTTGCAACCGCCCGCTTAACTGGGCCAAAGCAAGCCTGCAGGTCAGCTTTGTGCCGTTCGAACAATTCCGGCTGCGATGTGGCGACGACCGTATGCCCGTTGCGCATCCGCCATGGCATTACCCCCGTTTGCAGACATTTGGCAGGTCCCCATCGGCGGATATGTTCGGGGTTCGGGGGATCATGGTCCAGTTCCAGAAACCGTTCGCCCAAGCGGATGGCCTGATGACGGGCAAGGGTCGTGTCGTCCACCATCTCTAAGCGTGACAGAATATCAGCTTGTGAGGTTTCCTGCCGCTGTGACAGGGCCATCACGCGCATCATATCATCGGGGGAAATCACGCCTTTTGCTGCCAAGTACAGTTCCAGTGATTGGGACTGCGGTTCGACATCATCATTACTGATTTGCTGCTTGTGAAACAGCTGCGCCCGCGCGGCTGATCTGTGCAATGTCCGTGCTGGAAACATACAGGCGATTCCCTACCAATCGTTACAAGACCATTGGAAGGGGTTTTGGTTAAGGCTGTTTTAACAAAAGGTTAGCGGCTGGTTAAGATGCGCGTTTGTCCATCTCGGCTGCGAAACGTTCGAACAGATAGAAGCTGTCTTGGGGACCCGGGCTGGCCTCTGGATGGTACTGCACGGAAAACACTGGACGGTCTTCCATGCGGATGCCGCAGTTTGATCCATCGAACAAGGACACATGCGTTTCCTTGACACCTTTTGGCAACGTCTGGCTGTCCACTGTGAAGCCGTGGTTCATCGACGTAATCTCGACCTTACCCGTTTCATAGTCTTTCACCGGATGGTTCGCACCGTGGTGACCGTGGTTCATCTTTACCGTCTGTGCGCCAAGGGCCAATGCCAGCATCTGATGGCCAAGGCAAATCCCGAACACCGGCAGGTCAGCGGCCAAAACATCCTTGATCATCGGCACCGCATAGTCGCCTGTTGCCGCTGGATCGCCCGGCCCGTTGGACAAGAATACACCGTCAGGATTATGGGCCAGTACTTCCTGGGCAGTCGCCGTTGCAGGCAATACAGTCACATCACAACCAACAGAGACCAAGCAGCGCAGGATATTGCGTTTTGCCCCAAAATCCAGTGCCACTACTTTGTATTTTGCATTGGTTTGCTCGGTATAGCCTTCTGGCCATGCCCAACGTTTTTCGGCCCAGCGATAGGATTGTGCGCATGTTACCTCTTTGGCCAGATCAAGCCCTTCTAACCCTGCGAACTCACGCGCTTTAGCTACCAGTGCTTCAATATCAAACACGCCTTCAGGATTGTGCTGCAATGCCACGTGCGGCGCACCTTGCTGGCGGATTGCGCGGGTCAGACGACGGGTATCAATGCCCCCCATCGCAATACGGCCCCGCTTTGCCAGCCATTCAGGCAATTCAGCCTGCGCCCGCCAACTGCTTGGGGCCGTCGGGTCCCATTTCACAATCATACCTTCCGCAACAGGATCACCAGTTTCATCATCTTCGGTATTTACGCCAGTGTTGCCGATATGGGGAAAGGTAAAGGTCACGATCTGGCCTGCATAAGACGGGTCGGTCATAATTTCCTGATACCCGGTCATCGCAGTGTTAAAGCACAGCTCGGCCACAGTGGTACCAACTGCCCCGAACCCGTATCCGTAAAACAATGTTCCATCTGCCAGTGCAAGGCAGGCTGTCGGTTTGGCGGCGGCGGAGGTGACGGTCATGGGCGTGATCCTTAGCTGGGCGGGGGCGGGTTTGGAAACGGGCAAACTTTCGGTGATCTAAGTCTATGGGGCAAGGGGGTCAAGGGTAGCAGCGTTGCAATCCGATGTATTGCCGCCTATATCCGCGGTTCTTCTGATTTAAGGGGATCCTACCATGGACCTGCGCACACGACTGACCACTGCAATGAAGGCCGCGATGAAGGCGAAAGCCGCTGACCGCCTTGGAACATTGCGCCTGATCAACGCCGCGATAAAGGATCGGGACATTGATGCACGGGCCAAAGGCAAGGATGCAGTGGGTGACGACGACGTTTTGGCGCTGCTGGCCAAGATGGTGAAACAACGTCAAGAATCAGCACGCGTGTACGAAGAAGGTGGGCGGTTGGAACTGGCCGAGAAAGAATTGTCCGAGATTGTGATCGTCGAAGAATTTCTACCAACCCAATTGGACGACGCGCAAACCGAAGTGGCAATCAAAGAGGCCATTGCGGAATCGGGGGCTTCGTCCATCCGCGATATGGGCAAAGTGATGAGCGTGTTGAAGGCGAAATATACAGGCCAGCTGGATTTCGGAAAAGTCGGCGGCGTGGTTAAGGCCCAGTTGGGTTAAATATTCGTTCTAAGATCATTCAGTAGGCCACGCAGGTCTGCTGATAATTCCTTGCGTTCGTCTTCTGATAAGAAAGCCCCTATTTCCACATCTCGGCCTGCACCGCAAAGCGTGACGTAGTGGGGGACTGGTCCTTCGGTATCATGGGTCACAACCCGTACCCAAAACGGGTTGGCATCCCAGCCTTTCACTGATCCGTCTGGGTTACGGCGTGTCAGGCGCAGATGGTCTGACCAAACCTCCAGAACCTCTGACACGGCCCCGTGCTTCCAACTGGATTTCAAAGCCCACCATGCGCCAGCCAAAGTCAGCCCCAGATATCCCAGTATTCCATACCAGAACACCGATCCAAAGAACGCCATCAAAGGCACACACATCAGGATGCAGGTAATCCCGAAGAACAGCACAAAACCTTTGGGGCCCAGCGAATTATGTTGCAACAGGTCAAGCCGTAATGGGGCACGACCCGCACCAGAAAATGAGGCATCGGCAGCAATATAAGACGGGGTATCGGACCAAGTGTAAGGCATGCCAATGGTTTAGCTCCAGTGAAGAAAAAATCCACTGTGCCAAAATGTCAGCCCTCTAAAATAGTTTTCGATCCAACCCACGTGCCGGCGACGGGATGCAGACCTCGGATCATAAAGGCGGGATATTGCGACCATGGGGATGCCACCGGTTGCTGCGCGTAATGTTCATACCCAAAGCGCGGATAATAAGTCGGGTGCCCCAATACACATGTATGTCGATAATCCGATGCCAGATCGCTGTGGGCCTGATTGATCAAAGTGCTGCCGATGCCTTGCCCATGCAGATCAACCCTGACTGACAAAGGCGTCAACATTGGCATATCGTAGGAACCATCACGTGTCTCAACATGACCTTTCGCAAATGCGATATGCCCCACAACGCACCCGTCCTGCGCGGCAACCCATCCTTGAAGCAACGCACCCTCAGCCCGCAACTGGGCCAGAAAGCTAACGATATCTTCCTTGGTAAACGCAGCATCTAAAATTCTGTCG
>JBMZCY010000113.1:0-6248 GCA_049613825.1 Planktomarina sp. | reverse complement strand
GATGGAAACCAGCGGTGAGGTGCGCATTGATATGTTTGGTCAAGAGGCCACTTTAGGCCCGCTAAAGCTTACGGTTGCATTTCTTGTGCTTGTTGCGGCCGTTTGGGTCGCGCTGAAATTGCTGAGCTTTCTTGGCGCACTTCTGCGGTTCATTGCGGGTGATAACACCGCCCTGTTTCGCAATGGCGAACGTAATCGGACGCGCCGTGGTGTTGATGTGTTGTCCGAAGGTCTGGTTGCACTGGCCACGGGTGACAGCGCCAAGGCAATGACCAGGGCAAAGAAAGCTGCCAAATTGTTGGACAAGCCAGAGGTGACAAATCTGGTCATGGCGCAAGCGGCTGAACAAAACGGTGACAAGCAGTTGGCGGCGGATACTTATAAGAAGCTGCTGGAAAGTGATAAAACCCGCTTTGTCGGCGTTCAGGGTTTGTTGAAGCAAAAGCTGGCCGAAGGTGAAACGCAGACTGCGTTGAAGCTGGCTGAAAAAGCGATTGAGATTCAGCCAACCCATGCCGACACGCAGAACACACTGTTGAAGCTGCAAACAGGCGAGGAAGATTGGTCTGGTGCGCGGAAAACGTTGGACACTCAGTTCAAGCAAGACTTTATCCCGCGTGATCTGCACCGTCGTCGTGATGGGGTGATGGCGTTGTCCGAGGCACGTGCAGAACGCGAAGCGGGTCGTTTGGAGGCAGCACATGAATTGGCGATTGAGGCAAACCGACTGTCCCCAGATTTCGTCCCTGCCGCAGTCCTGGCCGCACGTGGGTATGTTGAACAGGGTAAGCCGAAGTATGCCGAACGTGTGCTGAAGGCAGCATGGGGCAATCATCCGCACCCGGATCTGGCGTCTGCATTTGACGCGATCGTGCCGGAAGAAACTCCTGCGGATCGTTTGAAGCGCTTTAAAACGTTGGTAAAGTCCAACGCGAAGCATCCAGAAAGCCGCCTGACGATGGCTGAACTGCATATCGCGGACGAAGATTATGCTGCAGCGCGCACCGCTATGGGTGATTTGGCCGACACCAATCCAACGATGCGATCCCTGACCATTTCTGCGGCGATTGAACGGGGCCAAGCTGTACCCGACCATGTTGTGCGCGAATTGCTGACCAAAGCACTGGTCGCCCAGCGCGATCCAGAATGGATTTGTGACAGCTGTGGTGAGGTTCACAAAGCGTGGGAACCCGTATGCTTTAACTGCGAAGCGTTTGATGCGGTATCTTGGAAATCGCCTGCCGCCAGCACACCAGCAGCAGCGACTACGATCCTGCCGATGATTGCAGCAGGGGATGTTGATGTGGCTGAGGTTATTCCGGTGATCGATTCAGTTGATGTCACGGTTATCGAAGATCAGACCGAAACGGCGAATGAAAAGCCGATCTAGAGTTCAGCTTGATTGCAAAAGAAAAGGCACCTTTCGGGGTGCCTTTTTTCGTTACAGCAGTGTGGTTAGATTTGTGATCAGCAAGGTAATCCCTGTACCGCCAACAATTCCACTCGCGATCCAAGGCCAGTGGCGCGGTTTGCGTTTTTCGACTGGAGGCGGATTGTAAGTGCGAATCAACAACTCCTCTGCCATTTGCGGCAGCTTTGGACCGAAGCGGGATAGGACACGCAGGGTGTTGAATATATCCTTCGCCAACGCTTTGGGACCGATGCTTTCCTTGATGTAATCTTCCACCACCGGCTGTGCGACTTCCCAGATGTTAATCTGCGGATACAAACTGCGAGCGACGCCTTCGACGACGACCATGGTGCGTTGTAGCAAGATCAGTTCGGTCCGGGTTTCCATGCCAAACTTTTCGGTTACTTCGAACAGGTAATTCAGCAGACGGCCCATGCTGATCTGGCTGGCGTCCATGCCAAAGATCGGTTCCCCCACAGCACGCAGGGCGCGGGCGAATTCGTCGACGTCTTTGTCGGCGGGGACATAGCCCGCTTCAAAATGCACCTCGGCCACGCGGCGGTAATCCTTGCGAATAAAGCCGAGCAGGATTTCAGCGTAGACGCGGCGTGTGTATTCATCGAGGCGGCCCATGATGCCGAAGTCATACGCGATGATGTCCCCGTCAGGCGCGATCTTGATGTTGCCGTGGTGCATGTCGCCATGAAAATAACCGTCGCGCAGGGCGTGCAGCAAAAACAGGCGCAACATGCGTTCGCCTAGGATTTGTCGGTCATGGCCAGCGGCATCGATTGCGGGAACATCACTTGCGGCAATGCCTTCGGCCCAGCCCATGGTCATCACACGTTTCGATGACAGGAACCACTTTACCTGTGGTACGCGAAATCCTGCGTCTTTTTTGGTATTCGCGTCGAATTCTGCGGCAGCAGATGTTTCCAGTCGCAGGTCTAATTCGCCTTCGACTATGCCTTTGAAATGATCAATGACGTCCATCGGCTTCAAACGACGGGCAAATGGTGCCGTCAGTTCAACAATACGGGCAGCAAAGTAGAAGGCATCCACATCTTTGTAGAATGCTTTTTCAATGCCGGGACGCAGGATTTTAACTGCGACTTCTTCGCCAGTATCCCGCAGTTTGGCTTTGTGGACTTGTGCGATGGATGCTGCTGCGACAGGTTCTGAAAACTCGCTAAAGATTTCATCCAGTGGCTGTTCCAGTTCCTTTTCTACCTCGGCCTTTGCTTCATCCATGGAAAAGGGCGGCAACCTATCTTGTAGAACGCGCAGCTGGATTGCCAACTCATCACCTACAACGTCTGGACGGGTGGACAGGATCTGGCCGAATTTGATGTATGCCGGACCCAACGCTTGCAGCGCACGTGGCGCGGGGGGCTGGGACGGGTCGCCCTTGTAGCCCAGCAACTGAAACGGCCAACCCAGAACCTTTGCGACGATACGCAGACCCAATGGCGCCTGAAACGCATCAAGGATCAGGTTCATAGCACCCGTGCGTTCAAATGTTGCACCTGTGCGGATCAGGCGAAGGATGTTGTGGGGGCCACGCATTTAGATTTTCCACCCGGAATGCAGACATGCCACACCCATTGTCATGTTGCGGTAGGCCGCGTTCGCAAATCCGGCTTGTTTGACCATGCCAAGGAACGTGTCCTGATCTGGAAACTTGCGGATCGATTCGACCAGATATTGATAGCTGTCATAATCATTCGCGATCATCTGACCCATGCGGGGGATCACGTTGAAGGAATACAGATCATAGGCCTTTTGCATCATCGGGTTCGGAAGTTGGCTGAATTCCAACACCATCAAACGGCCACCCGGGCGCAGAACGCGGTAGGCTTCGTTCAACGCCTCTTGCGGACGGGTGACGTTCCGGATGCCGAAGCTGATTGTGTAAACGTCAAAGGTATTGTCAGGGAACGGCAGTGCCATCGCATCGCCGACCACCCAATCAAGCTTGTCTGACATGGCCTCAGCCTCGGCCCGTTTGCGACCTTCGACCAGCATCGATTCGGTGATATCGCAGACGGTTGCATGGCCTGATCCGGCGCGGCCCAAGAACTTGAAGGACACATCGCCCGTGCCACCCGCCACATCCAGTAATTTTTGACCTGTACGCGGGGCCAGCCAATCCATCATCGCTTCTTTCCAGATGCGGTGGATTCCCATGCTCATCACGTCATTCATGATGTCATAGTTGGAGGACACTGCGGTGAACAGGTTCTGCACTTTCCCTGCCTTTTCAGACTCAGGAACGGTTGCGTTGCCGAAATGGGTTGTGGACTCGGTGTTCATCCTAAAACTCCAGAATAATATTGGCCTCTGCATGTCACCTATGCCAGTCATGTGGTGATTGCAAAACTGAGGTATTATTTAATGGTATTTGGTCGTTTCTTTAAAAAAGCCAAGCAAGAACCCGAAAAAATCGAAGTGCACTACACTGCCCAGCTAAACGCGTATTTGATGCCAATGGATCGCGGGGACGTTTTTGAAGACCCGCTGCACGCATTGCTGCAAGATGCAGGGATCGGTGAAACCGATGGTGGCGGCACCGCGATGGGTGATGGGGATAAGCACGGCATCAGCTATATCGATGTTGAGATTTATCTAAATGACGACAGCGCTGAGGCGCGCGACCAGTTGGTCGGGTTTTTGAATGATCTGAAAGTGCCAAAAGGATCGATGCTGAAATCAGCACTTTGGGGCGATGATATCCCGATTGGCACCGCAGAAGGCCTGGTCCTGTTTATGAACGGGACAGAACTGTCGGACGAAGTTTACGATACTTGCGACATCAACGACGTTATTAATGATGCGGAGAAATCTTTGGGCGATGAATTCGCGTATTTCAGCCATTTCGCAGGCCCTAAGAACACAGCGCTGTATTTCTACGGCGGCAGCTACGCGAAAATGGTGCCGATTATCGAAGGTGTCCAAGCCCGCCACCGAAACTGCGAAAAAAGCTGGATCGAACAAATTGCCTGAGCTGCCAGAAGTTGAAACCGTTCGTCGTGGACTGCTGCCTGCCATGGAGGGAAAGGTGATTGAGCGCGCTGATGTGAACCGCCCCAACCTGCGTTGGCCGTTTCCAGTGGGCATGGCGGATCGGTTAACAGACCAACGGGTGCTGCGGCTGCGGCGACGGTCCAAGTACATTTTGGTCGATTTAGAATCAGGGGAAAGCCTGCTGATCCATCTGGGCATGTCGGGTCGGATGCAGGTGTCTGGCATTCAGATAGGTGATTTCCATTATGATCACCCGGCGCCAGCCAAGCATGAACATGTGGTTCTACACATGGAAGGCGGGGCACGGGTAACGTTCAATGACGCCCGTAGGTTTGGGGCGATGGACCTGCTGCCGACAGAGAGTGGTGAGAATCACAAGCTGTTGGCGTCCATCGGGCCAGAACCGCTGGGCAATGATTTTAACGCATCTTATCTGGTTCAGGCGCTGAAGAATCGAAATACTCCGATCAAATCTGCCTTGCTGGATCAGAAAATCATTGCGGGTTTGGGCAATATTTATGTGTGCGAAGTGTTACATCGCGCAAAAATATCACCCGCGCGAAAGGCGAAATCGATTAGTAAGGCGCGTGTCGAATCGATGGTTCCGATCATTCGTGAGGTGCTGAATGACGCCATCGCGGCGGGTGGGTCTTCGTTGAGAGATTACCGCCAAGCTGATGGAGAGCTTGGATATTTTCAGCATACGTTCCGTGTGTACGACCGCGAAGGACACCCTTGTGTGGCGCCCGGCTGTGGGGGCACTGTGGGTCGGATCGTGCAATCCGGTCGATCCTCGTTCTATTGTGCGCAATGTCAAAGATAGCTTGATCCGCTGTTTTAAACTGATAACCGTGCGGGTCTGGGGAAACAAAATGGACCTTCCATGGCTTTTGAGACCATAATTGTCGAAATCGACGACCACATCGCTACTATCAAATTAAATCGCACCGACTCTATGAATGCGCTGAACAATCAGATGGCGCAGGAAATTGGCGATGCGGTGGCTGAATGCGATGCAAACGACAAAGTGCGTTGCATGATCATTACCGGGTCGGACAAAGCGTTCGCTGCAGGTGCAGATATCACGGAACTGGCCGATAAGACGTTTGTTGAAATGGCGAACAGTGAACTGATTTCATCCTCATTGGATGCGCTGGATCGGGCGAAAAAGCCGATCATCGCGGCTGTGTCCGGCTATGCGCTGGGTGGTGGATGCGAATTGGCGATGATGTGTGATTTCATTATTTGCGCGGAAAATTCGAAATTCGGCCAGCCGGAAATCAATCTTGGCGTAATTGCAGGCATTGGCGGCACGCAGCGTCTGGCGAAATTTGTTGGCAAAGCCAAGGCGATGGATATGCACCTGACAGGCCGCTTTATGCACGCTGAGGAGGCTGAAAGGTCTGGTCTTGTCAGCCGTGTAGTGCCTTTGAAAAAGTTGATGGAAGAAGCCAAAGGGGTGGCTGAAAAAATTTCCGAAAAATCCCAAATCTCGGTCAAAGCTGCGAAGGAAGCGGTGAACAGCGCGTTTGAGACACCTTTGCAAGAAGGGCTGCGATTGGAGCGTCGCTTGTTCCAATCCATGTTTGCGACCGAGGATCAGAAAGAAGGCATGGCTGCCTTTATCGAAAAACGCGAACCGCAATTCCGCGATAAATAAACCCCTTGGATTCTGATGCGGCGCGATCTATACGCCGCCTCAGACATGCGCGTGTGGCCCGCTTAGGCTTTTACTTGATCCGATCGAACGGCTGGTTCGGCCTTGTGGACATACGCAGATATATTTTGGATTAAGGAACACACCATGGCAAAT
>JBMZCY010000112.1:0-6285 GCA_049613825.1 Planktomarina sp. | reverse complement strand
CTGTCCACATATTGATTTCCAGAATAGGACACTGGCGGAATTTCCGCCGGCCCACCATATCGCTGCAAAGATTTGGCGAATACGCCCGATCCCATCATTGCGACTGCAAAAGCCGCCCCTAATACACAAAATTGCCGCATGTCCGCTCTCTTTTATTTTGGTTTCTTATGCCCCAAAATACGAATCGAGTAAAGGAAAACCCTTATGTGGTGCCGAACATGCGATCACCCGCATCCCCTAGGCCCGGAACAATATATCCAGCGTCGTTCAGATGGCTGTCCACTGCTGCGGTAATGATATGCACATCTGGATGTGCGGCTTGCATACGCTCAATCCCTTCGGGGGCGGCCAAAAGGCATAGAAACGTAATCTTCACGGCCCCTGCCTGCTTGATCAAATCAATGGCTGCAACACTGGAATTACCCGTGGCCAGCATCGGATCAACGACCAAAACCGGACGGTTGGGCATATCTTTAGGCAGTTTGGAATAATATTGCACAGGCAGCAGCGTTTCTTCGTCGCGGTACAGCCCAACAAAGCCGACACGCGCACAGGGCACCACATCCAGGACACCATCCAGCATCCCATTGCCTGCGCGCAGGATAGAAATTAGCGCAAGTTTCTTGCCCGCAATCACGGGTAGATCGACGGATTGCAACGGCGTTTCAACTGTCCGCAGTGCCGTCGGTAAGTTGCGCGTCGCTTTAAACGACAACAGCTGGCTGATTTCGCGTAGCAACTGCCGGAACTGGTTGGACGGCGTATTAACATCCCGCATCAATGTCAGTTTGTGGGTAACCAGCGGGTGATCGACAACAGTAACAGTCATGCGTCTAATCTTTCTTGTAATTTTGCTTTGGTACCGGCGTCACAGAACGCAGCGTCCAGTGCCGTCTGATTCAGCGCTTTCATATCTTCGGTGCCCCAGCCGAAAGTACGCTCCAATTCCTCAAATTCCCGCGTCATCGTCGTATGGAAAAACGGAGGATCATCGGTGCTGACCGTCACCTTAACCCCGGCATCACGCAGCTTTGAAATTGGATGTGCGGCCCAGTTTTTGTGCGCGCCCAGCGCCACGTTGGACCCGGGATTTACCTCTAACACAATGCCAGTCTCAGCCAGATGATGCACCAGATTGGGGTCTTCAATCGCACGAACACCGTGACCGATCCGTTCAACTTTCAGATCGTTCAGCGTATTCCAAACCTCACTTGGTGGGTTCCATTCACCTGCGTGCGACGTCAGCCGCAATCCTGCTTCCCGCGCCATATCAAACGAATAAGCATAATCCTTGGGTTGCCCGACCTGTTCGGCCCCTGCCATGCCGAACCCGACGATAAAGTCACCCTTGGTTTCAGCGGCACACAAGGCGGCTGTCTTGGCTTGTTCAGGCCCGAAATGACGAATGCAGGTGACGATGCCTTTCAAGGTGACGCCGTCCACATGCGCTTCCTCCATCGCGGCAAGGTATTCGCGCCATGCGCCGACATCACCACCACCGCAGAAATCGGGCGAAACGAAGGTTTCAGCGTAGATCACATTATGTTCGGTCAAATTCTCAAGCACCGACTGGGTCAGCTTTTTGAAGTCATCAGGCGTCTTCAACGCTTCGGTCGCTTTTTCGTAGACCTTTAGGAAATCAGCGAAATCCTTATAGATGTAATCGCCCTGATCATCGAAAATCGCGGACACATCAACGCCCTTACGGTTCGCCATGTCCCGTACAAACGCAGGGTCAGCGGCCCCTTCCAAATGCAAGTGCAGTTCTACTTTCGGAAATGATTTCCAGCTCATAAAAAGCTTACTCCTGATGTTGGTTTTGGCAGGTCAAGGTGATCCGCAACAGACGCCGCCACATCAACCATCGCAATATCCCCAATCGCGCCCACATCGCATCCATGCACCAGCACCGGCACCCGTTCGCGGGTATGGTCTGTGCCTTTGAATGTCGGGTCATTGCCATGATCAGCGGTAAAAATCACCAGATCATCGGGCCGCGTTTTGGCAAGGATCGTGGCCACAGCTGCATCGAACCATTCCAGATGGCGGGCGTAGCCTTCGGGATCGCGTTGATGGCCGTACAACGTGTCGAATTCTACAAAATTTGCAAACGTCAGGCTGCCATCTTCGGCGGTGTCCATGGCGTTAGACAGATGACCCATCAACGCCAGATCATCGCCCTTCTGACAATCGGTAATTCCTTGCATCGAAAAGATATCACCAATCTTGCCAATCCCATGCACTTTGCGCCCTGCATCATAAGCCCAATCACACAGGGTTCGGGATGGTGGCGAAATGGCGAAATCCTTGCGGTTGGTTGTTCTTTCGAAATGATCTTCCGTCCCCGTGAATGGTCGCGCGATAACGCGACCGACTTTCATCGGGTGCAAAATCTGCGCCATATCACGGCATAAGTCATACAGACGTTCCAGACCGAAAACATCTTCATGCGCCGCGATCTGGAACACACTATCGACCGAAGTGTAACAGATTGGCACCCCTGTCCGCACATGTTCGGCCCCAAAATTCTCGATCACCGGAATGCCGCTGGCATGGGTATTACACAGACTGCCCCCTGCCAGATTGGTCACTGCAGCGATCACATCTGCCGGAAACGCAGGTGCTGCATCGGGGAAATAGTGCCAGTCCCACGGCACTGGAACGCCTGCCAGTTCCCAATGTCCTGACGGCGTATCTTTACCCTTTGACACTTCGGTCGCGACAGCCCAGCCGCCACGGATAGGCGCAGACCATTGCGCATTATACCCCGTCGAATGATGCAGGGCCGCGCCAAGGCCCAAAGCATTCAGTGCTGGCATCTGCAAACCCGTCGCACGGTGAATGTGGCCCAGTGTATTGGCCCCTGCGTCCCCAAAATCCGCAGCATCCGGCGCCCCCCCACAGCCAGCAGAATCGAGGACAATGACAAATGCGCGGCTCATCCCGTGATCCGGTCCTGGATCAGCGGTTTGGCCGCAACAGGTGCATCTGTGATCGTAAAGCACGCCGCCACCTGACGCGCGGCATCGGCCGTGGTGGCATGCAGCACAGCCAGCACCTGCCCTGCTTTGATTTGCGCGCCAAGGGGCACCATGTCCGACAGACCTACTGAATAATCGATCCGGTCTGTTTCATGCTGACGCCCGCCACCAAGACCTACAACCAGGTGCCCCAAGGCTGTTCCATCAATCGCAGTCACAAACCCCGAAGATTTAGCCCGAACCAGATGACCCGGTGCAATATTCAGGTAATCTTCCCAACGATCCGCAAAGTTTTCCGGCCCGCCTTGGGCGTTGATCATCGCCCCAAAATACGTCAGCGCATCGCCGGATTGTAACGATGCCTCTAACGCCTCACGCGCACCTTTTTCGGTATAGAACATGTGGGCGGATTTCAGCAGGACAGTGCCCAGTTCCAGCGCCACATCGACCAGACGGCCTGATTTCTGCGTGAAGGCTTGCATGACCGCTGCCACCTCGACCGCGTTACCAATAGCGGGCAACAAAGGTTGATCCATATCCGTAATCAGGGCCGTTGTCGGACACCCCGCCCCATTCGCAACATTGACCAACGATTGCGCCAAAGTGTAGGCATCATCTGCATCCTGCATCACGGCACCCGCGCCAACTTTCACATCCAACACCAGTGCATCCAGCCCCGCCGCCAGTTTTTTGGCAAGAATCGAGGCTGTGATCAAATCCACCGACCGCACGGTCCCTGTCACATCCCGCACGCCGTAAAGCTTGCGATCTGCCGGAGCCAGATCAGGTGTAGGGGCAACAATCGCACATCCCAATTCCTGCACCACACGGCGAAAGCGCGACATGGACATATTTGTCTTAAAGCCTGGAATGGCATCCAGTTTGTCCAGCGTCCCGCCCGTATGTCCCAAGCCACGGCCCGAAATCATCGGAACCACAGCCCCGATCGAGGCCAGCCATGGGGCCAACATCAGCGAAACGGCATCACCCACGCCCCCTGTGGAATGTTTGTCAATGACTTTGCGATCTGTTTGCCAGTCCAGCACCTGCCCACTGTCACGCATTCCTTCGGTCAGGGCGACCCGCGCATCTGGGGTCAGGCCACGCAAACATACCGCCATGGCAAACGCCCCAGCCTGCGCATCACTGACCTGACCATTTCCAAGACCGATGGCAAAGTCATTGACAGCCGCCGCAGACAGCGGACGCCCGTCACGCAACCGGCCCAAGACGTCGCGCGGTGTCATTCGGTGCCAGACGTCAGGTGTTCGCCGTCAAACGCACCGGGCAGCAAGTCGCCCACTGTGGTATATTCCAAGGTTCCATCCATCGTGGCCATGGCAATTTTTACGTGACCTTTCGCAAACTCAGCCAGCTTTTGACGACATCCTCCGCAGGGTGGTGCAGCTGTATGGGAGCCTGTGATCACCGCGACTTCTGTAATTTCATAATCCCCTGCCGCACACATGGCGGCAATCGCGCCAGCCTCGGCACAGGTGCCTTCGGGATAGGCCACGTTTTCGACGTTGCAGCCTGAATATATCGCGCCGGACGTGCTGCGAACGGCAGCCCCGACTTTGAATTTTGAATAAGGCGCATGGGCATTTTCGCGCACGGCAGTTGCAGCTTTGATCAGATCATTTGTCATAAAAAGACAGTGAAGCGACATTTCTTTGTGTGCAAGTGGAACTCTTTCCCGACATGCGCGTTTCTTTACTAATCACGAGGGGAATTCACGATGTCGTTCCATCCAAAAGCATCAATCATCTGCAACGATGACGCCGTAAACCAAGATAATGATGACACTGGAATGACAAGCAACGACGTGAAACCGACGTCTGTTAAGCTCACAAAAACAACCACTGACAAATGTCAGGCAGCGCCAAACAGAATGATAAAAGTGGAACGCGCTGGGTTCAGTGGTTGGTTGTCAAAATCACGGTAATGCTGGAAGGGTAACCTCCAACAATTCCAGATCGTTGCTTGCTTTCATGTATTTTGTGCGCATTGCGGGTGGGATGACAAAAGCATCGCCAGCGGACAGCGGTGTTGGGTTCTGCCCTTCGCCGTGCAACGTCATCGTACCATTCAAAACAAATGTGAAGTGGATTGGCGCCGTATGATGGGTCCAATCCGTGTCGCCTTGCGGCCTTAAAACCTGTACCCCAGCAACACCTTTGGTATTGGTATTGATGGTCGTATCGCGTGCGATGACCCCTGCGATGCGGTGATCTGTCCAAACCGCGTCTTGCGCCTGATTGTGCACAAACCGTTGCCCGTTACCCTGTTGATCGGCCCATTCACGATCCGGCGTATAATCAGGCGTCGGCAATTCCATCGTGTGATCAATGGTTGTGACATGATCGGCAGGGACACCAATCTCGATCACCTCAATATTGTCGGACGCATAAAGGACGCGGTGGCGGATTTCGGGGGGTTGGATGACACAGTTGCCTGCGTGCAAACGGAACGGTTTGCCCTGTCCTTCATAGACCAGATCAACCCAGCCTTTGTAGCAATAGATCAACTGAAACCCGATGGAATGAAAATGCACCATATCTGGCACAGGTCCGCCATCGGGGATGCGGATATGTGACGCTATGATTGACCCGCCGAGGCGGCTGGGGATCAGATCGCGGTAGTGCATCCCTGCACGCCCCACGACCCAAGGGGCCTGATCGGTCAGTCGGCGGACAACGAATTCAGACGTGGTTTCAGGCATGATGACAGGCGGCTTCAGCGGAACGATTTCGACAACGATACCACCTGGCGAATGTAACGCAGTTTCACCACCAGCAATCAATACTGGATCATCGCACAGAATACGAACAATCCCCGACTGGACCTGCGCTTGAACATCCAACCTCAATCGCAGGCCGTATCCTTGCAGCGTCACAACGGCAGGATCATCAGCAGGAAAAATTTCTTCCATCCGAAAGCCGAGTGTCTTGGTAAAGAACCCGATATCACCTTGCAGATCAGTGGTGCCCAACTGAATTTCAGCGCGGATGTTTTGCATTGGTTACCCCTGTTACCCTCCATTGTGCGGTGCAGAACCGGAGGCCCCGCGGCCTCGGCCAGGTTACACAGCGGCGTTTTTGTTCACTGTGTTCTTAGCAGGTTTGCGCTGATTTTCATCAATGAAGTTCAACACCAACGGACGAATGTTGTTCCGCCAACCACTGCCAGCAAAGATACCATAGTGACCCGCACCCGGTTCTAGATGGCGTCGAAAACGGCGACCATACCTATTTCGTCCACAGCTACCACTTCCGCGTTGATGATCCCGCCGACCGCATCGCCT
>JBMZCY010000111.1:0-6433 GCA_049613825.1 Planktomarina sp. | reverse complement strand
TGCAATATGGGGGTGCCGATGGGGGTATTGAAAGAAAATCAATTTCACTTAAGATTTTGAAATCAATACATTAAATGGAAAAGTATGGTCCTCTTCTGACCATTTATCCTTCTCATGATACTCATATATGCTACTAAATCACTGTATTTACGGTGTTTCTGGAAAACACCTTGAACATAGCGGAACACTGTATTCCACCCGATACCCACCAATTTGGGGTACCAAACGGGGCACGGCACCCCGGTCGGGAAGATGATACCCCATATGGCATTGACCGACATAGAAATTAGAAAGCCGTTGTGCGATATCGCTGGTGACGACAAAGGACTATCGGAATTTGACGGTACTGTAATTCGCACTGTCAGGGATACTTTACTTGCACTGCCCAAAACAACCCGCTGACAAACGACTTGCACGTCTTAGAAGCGGTTAATGTTGAAGGAATAGAGAAGATATCTGGCAAAACAGCTAATGGTTACATAGGGACGTTTAAGACATTTTTCGAATGGCTTTTAGAAAGCAAATACCTTGACCAGAACCCCTTTTAGAACGTGGGGGTTAAGAAAGAGAAAAACCCGTTGAAGACCGTCACCAAGCGTATTCCGACAGCGCCCTACGACGAACCTACGATGCCCTTACGGATGCATAACGATATAACGACTACAAATCAAAGCACTCGATTGTCATTTAAGTTCAAATGGTTGTAAAAATCGGACCCAGTCCTCTTCTGCACCATATCACCTCAATGTATTTTTCAAAAATTGCGCCGCAGTTTTGTAATGTTCATGTGCGTCTTCAAAAGCAGCTATCAGCTTTGAATCAGGCTCAACCGTACGATCAATTGGTGGCGGGGTTAGGATGCTGTAATCATCTGTCTTCGCTATCATCGCCAGACGTGCGGCCCCGAAGGCGCCACCAAGGTCTGCACCTTTGGATAGATGCAATGGCATATTCAAAGCCGTCGCTAAGGCCTGCAACCAATAGTCGGAATTTGTACCGCCGCCGACTGCCAAAAGATGATCGATCTGTGTCCCCGTTTGACGCAATACATCACGACAATCGGCAAAGGCAAAGGATACACCCTTGATCACCGTCCGGGCCAAGGATGTAGCGTCATCGTGGTGTTCGATGCCAACCCATCCGCCCCGCACGCCAGCATCCGCAAGTGGTGTCCGTTCCCCACCAAGATAAGGCAAGAACACCCCCCGCGATGGGGCTTGCAGAGGACCAAGGTTTGCAGTCAGCGATTTAGCGTCCGTATTTAACAGTTTTGCCACCCAATTCAGTGTATCGGCACATGACAAGATAACACCCATTTGGTGCCACGTATCCGGCAGCGCATGGCAAAACGTGTGCACAGCCGTTTCAGGGTCAGGACGATACGCATCACTTGCCGCGAACAGCACGCCAGACGTGCCAAGGGACACAAATCCCTGACCCGGCTTTGTAACCCCCATCCCGATTGCCGAGGCCGCATTATCACCACCGCCGCCCGCAACAGAAACAGGGGAAAATCCAAATTCCTCCCCCAATGCCGGTCGCAATGTGCCAGATACTGCGGATCCTTCTACCAGTCGGGGCATGTGATCGCGCGTCAGGCCTATGCGTTCCAATAGAACATCGGACCAATCACGCTTTGCGGTGTCCAGCCAGCTGGTCCCTGCGGCGTCTGACATTTCGGCCACATATTCACCTGTCAGCCACAAACGCAGATAGTCCTTCGGTAGCAGAACCTTTCGTAATTTCGCAAAGGTATTCGGATCATTGTCCCGTAGCCACGCCAGTTTAGGTGCCGTAAAGCCGGGGAAAACGATATTTCCTGTAACTTGCCGCCAGATCGGATCACTGTCCATCGCCGTCGCTTGTTTTGCGCTGCGGGTATCATTCCACAATATGCACGGACCCAAAGGGCAATCATCGGCATCCAGCATTGTCGCACCATGCATCTGACCGGACAAACCAATCGACTGCACACGCGATTTCACATCGGCGGGAAGTGCGGCGAACACATCTTTGCATGCCTCAATCCAACTGCGCGGGTCTTGTTCGGCCCACCCTGTTTTGGGGCGCTGTACGGTTAAAGGTGCACTGGCAGATGCGACAACATTCTGCGCATCATCAATCACAATGGCCTTCAGGCCTGATGTGCCAAGGTCTAATCCCAAATACATCTACGTCACCTTTGTTTGTGTCTGTGTGGTTTACACGGCTTTAATCAGGCAAATTATATATATTTATGAAGTAATATAGCGGAATTTGGCTCAGCCTAGCTGTGGATGGTTTATTGTAATTCTCAGCCCTTTCTGGCAGTCATTTTAATAAGCACACGAGGGCAAACATGGCGAATTTTCTGTATCAATGCGATCTACCTGACGATCTGGAACTTGGCCCGATTGTCGCGATTGATTGCGAAACGATGGGCCTGAACCCACATCGTGACCGATTGTGCGTTGTGCAAATGTCCGGCGGCGATGGCAATGCGCATATGGTACAAGTCGCAATTGGGCAGACCGAAGCACCAAACCTGTGCAAAATGCTAGAAGATCCGAACGTGCTGAAGCTGTTCCACTATGGCCGCTTTGACATCGCCGCAATGTTCAACGCCTTTGGCGCGCTGACAGCACCCGTCTATTGCACCAAAATCGCCAGCCGTCTGATCCGTACTTATACCGACCGTCACGGATTGAAGAACCTGCTGCAGGAATTGCTGAACGTTGATATCTCGAAGCAACAGCAATCGTCGGACTGGGGTGCGCCGAAACTGACGAAAGCGCAGCTGGAGTATGCCGCGTCTGACGTCCTGTACCTACATGAATTACGGACCAAACTGAACGAACGTCTGGTACGCGAGAACCGGATGGAAACAGCGCAGGCGTGCTTCGATTTCTTGCCGGTTCGGGCGAAGCTGGACCTTGCGGGTTGGCCTGACACCGATATTTTTGCACATTCATAAGATGACAAACCTAACCCATATGGAAACCGCACGCCGCGTGATCCGCACCGAAGCAGATGCGCTGGGTGCGTTGGCCGATCATTTGGATGACGGGTTTGATCGGGCCGTTGATCTGATTCTAAATGCCAAAGGCCGGGTGATCGTATCTGGCATGGGTAAGTCAGGACATATCGCCCGCAAGATTGCAGCGACACTTGCGTCGACTGGAACCCCTGCGCATTTTGTACATCCGGCCGAGGCCAGCCATGGTGACCTTGGCATGATGACAACAGGGGACGTGGTCTTGGTTCTGTCCAATTCTGGCGAAACACCGGAACTGGCCGACCTGATTGCCCACACCCGCCGCTATCAAATTCCGATGATTGGCATCGCAATGAAGGCTGCAAGCAATCTGATTGTTCAGGCTGACATTGGGATAACCCTGCCAAAGGTAGAAGAAGCCTGCCAGACGGGCGTCGTACCCACCACGTCGACCACAATGGCGCTGGCTTTGGGTGATGCATTGGCAGTGGCTTTGATGGATCACCGCCAATTCACAGCATCTCAGTTTCGTAACTTTCATCCAGGTGGCAAGTTGGGCGCAAGGCTGTCCAAGGTTGCGAATCTGATGCACCCGTCTACAGAACTGCCATTGATTTCACCTGACCAAGCTATGTCCGATACCTTACTCATGATGACCGCAAAAGGATTTGGCGTGGCGGGTGTTGTGCAACAGGAGCGATTGATTGGCATTGTCACAGACGGCGACCTGCGCCGAAATCTTGACGGGTTGTTGGATCGTACAACCGCTGACGTGATGAGCCGCGACCCCTTGACCATTTCCCCTGATGCATTGGCGGAACGGGCGTTGGGCGAAATGAACAAGCGCAAGATCACCAGCCTGTTTGTGACCCACAAAGACCGCAAGGTACTGGGCCTGATCCACATCCACGACTGCCTACGCGCAGGATTGGGCTGATGTTCAGCATTGGCGGTGGCGACACGTACTCGGCATTTGTCAGCTGGGCTAAAGTCGGCCTGTATGTTGGCGCATTAGGCCTGTTGTCCACGTTATTTTTATTTTCAGGCAGCGTTACAGTGACAAACTCACTGCTTTACGCCGACCTTGATATCGATGAATTGATCCGCGAACAGCGCATATCAGAACCCTATTTCACGACACAAACGGAACGCGGCGTCGACGTGACATTGTCTGCTGCTTTTGCAACGCCAAGTGAAGATGGTGGTTTGGCTGCACAGAATTTACTGGCTGTTTTTAAAGACGCCGATGCAACGTCACTGACCATTTCCGCCGCCACTGGTATATTTGATGCGACCCAAGGTATCGCAGGTCTGTCCGGCGCTGTTCGCTTTGACGCATCAGACAATCTGACGATCAAAACAGAAGCCGCTACCTTGAATTTAGACGATGCCGTTTTCCAAACAGACGCGCCAATTTCCGGCAATGGACCCTTCGGCCAAATCACAGCTGATAGGATGACACTGCAAAGGACCGCCGAAGGTTCTAAATTGACGTTCACAGGTGGTATAAAAATAGTCTATCAATCAAACCCAAACGACTGAGGGATTAGAGCAGATGATACGATCCATTATTGTTGCAGCATCGCTTTGCTTTGGTGGGGGTACCTTGGTCCAAGCACAATCTGCAAACCTGAACTTCGGCGGACTGTCTGTTGATCCGAGTGCCGCAGTCGAAATCAGCGCCGATACTTTGAATGTTGATCAAGCAACAGGGCAAGCAGTCTTTTCCGGTGCGGTAAAAATCGGGCAAGGTGGGCTGAAACTCAGCGCGGATCGTGTGGAAATTGTCTACGCAAACAGTGGTGATATTGACCGCATGACGGCAAGTGGAAACGTCCTGTTTGTCACCGCCACCGAAGAGGCCGAAGCACAATCGGCTGTTTATTCCCTGTCTGAACAGACCTTGGTTTTGCAGGGGGATGTTTTGTTATCCCAAGGCCAAAGCGCCCTTTTGGCCGATAGCATGCGCATAAATTTAGCCAGCGGAAACGCCGTTATGAATGGTCGCGTACGGACCGTTCTACAGCCCAGCAGCAACTGATGCTAACGGTCGCTGACGGACAAGGCGGGCTAAAAGTCACCGCATTGCGCAAAAGTTATCGCAAGCGTGTCGTGATTCGTGAGGTATCGATGTCTTTGCAACGCGGCGAAGTCGTTGCCCTTTTGGGGCCAAACGGATCCGGCAAAACCACATGTTTCTATTCTATAGCAGGACTTGTGACCCCAGAAGGCGGGCAAGTCACTGTTGATGGCAAAGATGTTACCAAACTGCCGATGTACCGTCGTGCACAGCTGGGTGTCGGATATCTGCCGCAAGAAATGTCCATCTTTCGCGGGCTGAACGTCGAAGACAACATCATGGCGATTCTTGAAGTGTCCGAGCGTAAACCGATGCGCCGCCGCGAACGATTGGAAGAATTGTTGAACGAATTTTCCATCGGCCATCTGCGCCAGGCCCCTGCACTGGCACTATCGGGCGGGGAACGCAGGCGTGTTGAAATCGCACGCAGTTTGGCTGCGAATCCGAAATATCTGCTGCTGGACGAACCCTTTGCGGGGGTTGATCCGATTGCCGTGGGTGATATCCGCAATCTTGTGTCTGACCTGAAACGTCGCGGTCTGGGCGTGTTGATCACAGATCACAACGTGCGCGAAACACTAGAAATTGTGGACCGCGCATACATCCTACACGACGGTAAGGTTTTAATGGATGGAACCACCGAAGAAATCGTTCAAGATGAAAATGTGAAGCGCGTTTACCTGGGGCAGAACTTTAAGCTGAACTAAGCTGTTCACGTTTGCTTAACGAAAATTCAGTTGACCTTCGCCCATAGATTTGGCCCAATACATATGTGGCTATCGTCATATCATCCCTGTTTCCTGCACCGATCCTTTCGGCTGATATCGTTCGGCCAATGAAAACCTGTGCGGGTTGGGGATGCTCATAAATCTTGAAGGAGTTCGAATGCGCTATCAAATCACTGGCAAACAGATCGATATTGGACAAGCACTGCAAACACACGTCAGGGACGTTTTGAATGAGGCGGTTGAAAAATACGCCGAACGACCGACCGATGCAAATATCATATTTTCCAAGTCAGCCAGCGAATATTTATGTGAAGTCACAGTTCACTTATCCACAGGCCTAACAGCACAGGCAGGCGGAAAAGCGCACGAAATTTACGCAGCATTTGACGCAGCGTCATCTAAGATGGAAAAACAACTACGACGTTACAAGCGAAGGTTGAAAGATCACCATAAAGATCGTGCAAACCCTGTTGAACTTTCGGCGGGTGCATCATATGTGATCAGCAACTCAGACGCTGAGGATGCGGTGGAACCCGAATCCCTGCAACCTGTCATCGTCGCAGAAATGGAGCATTCGATGCTGTCCCTGTCAGTTGGGGAAGCCGTGATGCAAATGGAATTAACGGGTGCCCCGGTTCTTGTTTTCAAAAA
>JBMZCY010000110.1:0-6541 GCA_049613825.1 Planktomarina sp. | reverse complement strand
AGGCATCACCATTGCAAGGTTTGCTTCCACACGTTTGCGATATTTTGCAACTTTGCCCAAAGGTCCGCGGATGGCCCAACCGCCAATATTGGATCGCCAGCGAAAGGGCAGCTTGCCAATGCCCCAGATAAGTGCTGCCGCAGGGGCATAGGTCAAACGCTGTTTGAGTGTTCCAACAGGTGTGGTCTTTGACATGGTGCGGCCTATTGCTGATTACCTCAGCGTCATAGTCCGCCAACCGAACTGGCACAATCCGTGGAATGTCCAGTTGGCGGGGATTAGCGTAGTTTAGTAGCTGTAACCACGCCCTGTGCGGATCGCATTGGACAAGGAAATCGCAGGCCATGTCTGTGTGCCACCACGGGCTTTGATTTCAGCCAGCTGAACAGTTGCGGCGTCCATATCGCCCAGTTCAACATGCGCCTGGCCCATGTAGGATCGTGCCGATAGGTTGTCGGGATTACTGGCCAGCGCGACTTCGTAATGTGCTATCGCGGCGTCCATATCGCCCAACTTGCGTGCGGTGAAACCCATGTAGGTCTGTGTGAAATCGCTGTTCGGGTCTAGCAGGGGGAGAATATCCCGTGCTGCGCTGAACTGACCTGCATAGGCAAATTCACGCACCGCATCCATCAATTCTTGTTCGTTTAACAAACCGGATTGCTGACCTTGTGTCGCTGTCACGCAAACTTTGGTTTCAGTATCATACACCATACCTTCTTCGCAGATGGTTGTCGTACCAGTTGGCTTTGGTGGATTGGTCGATGATGTTCCCGCAGCAAATAGGGCTGTCGGGGCAGCAATCGCGGCGGCAAGCAAGATGTACTTCATGGTGGGTCTCCGATCAGTTTTCGTTAGCTTAGCTACGTAATCTGATCGGAGAAAGTTTCAAAAAATCATTCAGGCGGAGTTAGTCTTCGTTGAAAACCCGTTTGAAAATCGTATCGACATGTTTGGTATGATACCCAAGGTCGAACTTTTCGTTGATTTCTTCTTCGGACAGCGCTGCGCGAACTTCTTCATCGGCTAGCAATTCTTCACGGAAATCAGTGCGTTCGTCCCAGACCTTCATCGCGTTACGCTGTACCAAACGGTACGCATCTTCGCGCGACACGCCTGCCTGCGTCAGGGCCAGCAACACACGTTGCGACATGACCAGACCCGGGAACTTGTTCATATTGTCCAGCATGTTCTGCGGATAGACCAACAGCTTGTCCACGACACCTGTCAGACGGGACAGCGCAAAGTCGAGCGTGATTGTGGAATCAGGCCCGATGTTCCGTTCGACAGAGGAATGCGAGATATCGCGTTCATGCCACATAGTGACATTCTCCATCGCTGGAACAACTGCCATACGCACAATCCGCGCCAGACCTGTCAGGTTTTCGGTCAGAACAGGGTTCTTTTTATGCGGCATCGCAGAGGAGCCCTTTTGACCCATGCTGAAAAATTCTGCTGCTTCTAGAACTTCGGTCCGCTGCATGTGGCGGATTTCAGTAGCGACGTTTTCGATGGACGACGCAATCACACCCAAAGTCGCAAAGAATGCGGCATGACGGTCGCGTGGAATGACCTGAGTCGAAATAGGCTCTGGGACCAGACCCAGTTGCTCACACACATGTTCTTCAACCGCTGGGTCAATGTTCGCGAATGTCCCAACCGCGCCGGAAATTGCACCCGTCGACACCTCGGCCCGTGCATCGCGCATGCGGGACAGGTTGCGGTCCATTTCAGCGTAGAATCGTGCGAATGTCAGACCCATTGTTGTCGGTTCTGCGTGGATGCCGTGGGACCGGCCAATGCGGACAGTCATCTTGTGTTCCATCGCCCGTTTCTTCAGTGCGACCAGCAGTTTTTCCAGATCAGCGATCAGAATATCAGCGGCACGGACCAGTTGTACGTTAAAGCAAGTGTCCAAAACGTCTGACGACGTCATCCCTTGATGCACAAAACGCGCCTCATCTGACCCAACATGTTCTGCCAGATGCGTCAGGAATGCGATGACGTCATGCTTGGTCACGGCTTCGATTTCATCAATGCGGGCTACGTCGAATTCCACGTCTTTCGCTTTCCAAACCGCGTCCGCATTTTCTTGTGGGATCACGCCCAGATTGGCCATGGCGTCACAGGCGTGGGCCTCAATCTCGTACCAGATGCGGAATTTTGACTCTGGGGACCAGATTTTTACCATTTCGGGACGGGAATAACGAGGGATCATGGGATCACAGCCTTTTGCCTTGGGAACTTTATGGGCGCGTCTTATGGTGATGGGGACAAAACCTCAAGGAGGCCCCCAAATGCAAACACCTTTGTGCCTGATTGCTCTACTATTAGCCTTAAGCTATTAGCCTTAAGCGCGACAACAGCCCATGCCGAGATGTGGATTCAACTGTTTGAGGAGGAGGTTGAAAACTTGCTGAACGATACGTCATGGTCTTATGGGAGTGCGTCGCAGACGTTCCATAAATCTGGTATTACCGAATATAACGCTGGTCGTCCGTCGATAGGGAACTGGCGGGCTTATGTCGGTGGGTATTGCAGCGAATGGCCACCGAACGCAGGCTGGGATTGCTATGACCTGTTTCTGGACGTGGACAGCGGTGCGATCAAGTTTGTTAGCGAAGGTGGCGATGAAACCATTGGGACGCCAGTGAATTGAGGCTGGCTGATTTTGAGGGCACATGGATTTTCGACCGTGTGATTGATGATGCCTTGTCTGGTCAGGCAACAGCGACAGGTACGGCACGGATTGGGCAAGGGGCTTATCTTGAAGAAACGACCCTGACCTTGCCCGATGGAACGGTCCTGAATGGCACACGCAAGTATCTATGGGCAGAGGTTGAAGGTGGCATTGAAGTCCGTTTCCACGATGGTCGCCCGTTCCACACCATCCGATTCACCGCCCCCGCCGACGCCCATTGGTGCGATCCCGATACCTACAATGTGACCTATGATTTTGACGCCTATCCGAAATGGACGTCCACTTGGGCGGTCAAAGGACCCCGAAAAGACTACCGTATGGTCACGCGGTACCGCAAACAGGCTGATTGATCCCTTGCAGGGTGACGCTAGGGCCTTGTATGAGTGGGGAAATTGAAAAGGGGACTGACATGTCAACCACAACCCAAAACCGAGTTCTGGCCGAGGCGATCCTGCCTTCGATCGGTCAAATGAAACTGGTCAAGCAAGCCGTTCTGGTCGTTGCTGGCGTTATTGCATTGATCGTTGCAGCAAAGATTAGCATCCCGATGTTTCCATCACCTGTTAATGTGACACTGGGAACATTCGCGGTTCTTGCGGTCGGCACATCCTACGGACCACGTCTGGGTTTGATTACAATCGCAACATACACAACACTAGGAGTTTTGGGGTTTAACGTTTTCGCTACAACCACGGGCTTTTTTAATGGCCCGCTTGAAGGCATTAAATATGTTTTGGGCGGATCAGGTGGATATATCGCTGGTTATGTTCTGGCGACTGTGTATCTGGGTTGGGCCGCACGCCGTGGTCTGGACAAAAGCGTCGAGACGATGTTCGGTGCTTTGCTTGTTGCGAATGTTTTGATCTATGTACCTGGTCTTTTGTGGTTGGCAAACTGGATCGTTGTAGAAGGCAAGTTGAACCTTGCGAACTTTGATGGCCTTTGGTCCCAAACATTTGCATGGGGGCTAACACCCTATATCATTGGTGATCTTCTGAAACTTGCCATCGCTGGTATGTTGATTCCTGCGATCTGGAAACTGGTCGGATCTGCCCGTACCTAAGTTTACCATCTTTGAATTAGAAAAGGGCGCGGTCGATGGCTGCGCCCTTTTTCGTATCCTACGCCAGCTGCGTGACGATATGGTTCTCACGTTCCAGCGTTTTGTGAACGGGACATTTATCCGCGATTTCCAACAATCGCTGACGCTGATCGTCGTCCAAATCACCCGTGACGTGAATCGAACGTGTAAAGGTATCCACCTTTTCGTTCTTGCCTTCAGCCGCTTGCACATGAACCTTGTCATGGGTCACGTCGACCACGACATTGTCCAGTGGCCACTTCTTATGCCGCGCATACATCCGCAAGGTCATCGACGTACACGCCCCTAATCCAGCACTTACCAAACCGTAAGGCGTTAACCCCCTGTCCGTGCCACCAACCTTTTTCGGTTCATCCGACAGCATATGTTTGGTGCCGTGGGTGATCGTCTGTAGAAATCCCGCAGGGTCGGCTTCCGTCACACGCACCACACCTTCTGGTGCGTGCGGTGGTGTTTCAACCTTAACCTCTGCCATATCAATGTATCGCGTGGCCCATGCCGCAATCACCTCAGCTGCATATTCTGCATCTGCGGCGCGGGTGATCAAATGGTCGGCATCATCCAGTGTTACAAACGACTTGGGATGTTTCGCGGCGACAAATATCTGAGTCGCGTTCTCGACCCCCACTGTCACATCGCCCGGCGCATGCATCACCAGCAAAGCCTTCTTTAGCTTCGCAATCGCAGGCGTCAGTTGCGCGGCATTCACGTCATCCACAAACGACTGACGAATGATGAACGGACGGCCTGCCAGTTCCACGGTTGCTTCGCCATTATCAGAAATCTCACCCAAGGCACCGCCAAAGTTATGGGTCACATGCTCAGGCTCAAACGGCGCGCCAAGGGTGACGACAGCTTGCACACTTGGTACTTCGGAAGCTGCTTTCAACACCGCAGCACCGCCCAGTGAATGACCGATCAATAGCGCAGGTGCCATGCCCTGATGCGCCAAATGCTGTGCGGCCAGAACCAAGTCATGCACGTTTGATGTAAATGTAGTGTTCGCGAATTCCCCTTTGGAATTGCCAAGCCCCGTGAAATCAAACCGCATTGTCGCAATGCCAGATGCCGCCAAACGCGCCGCAATCCGACGCGCGGCGGGAATATCTTTGGAACATGTAAAGCAATGCGCAAAAAGTGCTGTCGCCAAATGTGGCCCGTCCGGCATGTCCAGCCGCGCAGCCAATGTCGATCCATCGTGGCCAGTAAATTCAATACGTGTCGTTGGCATGTGCCTGTCCCTTATCAAGTTAAATCAAAAGTGGGGCAGGCGATGCAGGACCGCAATATCGGTCCCGCGAAGGTGATGAATGTTACTTACTTGTCAATTTCAGCCGCCATGATCGCGATGGCCTTTTGATAGACCCCCGCTGCATTCCAGTCCTGAATCACTGTGAAGTTCGGCTGGCCTTCTTGATAGCCACGCCCCGCTTGCCAGCCCTTTTGGTACAAGAAGTTCGCAGTCGATCCCATGGCATCGGACAGGTTGTACAGGTCTAGCTTACCGTCGCCATTCGTGTCCACACCGTACCGCAACGCATTGCCTGGCAGGAACTGTGTATGCCCCAATTCACCATGTTTCGCCCCTTGGGTCGCGCTGGTGATTGTGCCTTGATCGACCAGTTTCAACGCGCCAATCGCGTGGGGTTCAAAGAATTCGGACCGGCGGCAATCGTAGGTCAGCGTGGTGATCGCAGACACGACGGGAGAATTGCCCATGAACCCGCCAAAGCCTGTCTCCATCCCGTGGATCGCCAGCAGAACCCCCGCAGGCACGCCGAACCGCCGTTCAAGTGCGTTATAGAAATCAGCATTTCGCGCACGACGTTTGCGCCCCTGTGCGATAATGGTATTGGCCCCGCGCAAATCCATAAATTCCTGCAGGTTCAAGCGGAATGATTTTTGATTACGGTCGGCCCTGATGGTGCTGGTTTGATAGGTCGCATTCGCCAACGCCTGCAACCCCCGCTGCCCCACACCCGCCCGCGCAGCTTCATTTGCGAATGCGGCTTTCCACGCGTTGAAGCCTGATCCCGTGTCGCCACACTGCGCTGCTGAGGAGGCAGTGGGAATGACGAACGCGAGGGCGAGAAGGATGGATTTAAGAAACATGATACGGCACCTTGTTACGTTAGTGAGTTATCATGAGCATAACGCGGGATGGACTGTTTGGGGAGCGGAAACAGTGGGGATGATATCAAGGAAGTTGGGTCGTACAAAAAACATGCAAATGCGTTTTGACTTTGTTAGAGAAGTGCAATTAAGCACCACTTGACTGTGTCGGAGGCCGACAAATGAAATCGATCGAATTGTTTGCTGGCGCAGGTGGTTTAGGCATGGGGGCAGAACTGGCCGGGTTCTCCAACGTGTTGGCAGTTGAATGGGATAAATGGGCTGTTGAGACGCTTCAATACAATCGCAAGCTTCAATTTCCATTGGTAAATGATTGGGACATTCAAAAGTCCGATGTCAGGGCCATAGATTTTGCAAACTATGCAGATAAGGTCGAACTTGTTACTGGCGGTCCGCCGTGCCAGCCATTTTCTATGGCCGGAAAACACAAAGCTTTTGATGATAAGCGAGACATGTTTGGGGCATTCGCGGATGTCCTTGCTGCTGTTGCGCCGAAAGCATTCGTAGCTGAAAATGTAAAAGGTCTGACCCGCGCAGCTTTCAGCAATTACCTTGAATACATAAAATTGAGACTGCGTTTCCCGTTATTGAAACTGACTGTTGGG
>JBMZCY010000109.1:0-6575 GCA_049613825.1 Planktomarina sp. | reverse complement strand
GAAAATTCGGATGACAGCGCTTTGGCAAGATCTGATACTATAATGCGCATGGGAAACCCTCAACATAAAGTTGAGTTTAACTTACCCCTGCACGGCCCGCAGAGCCACCCCTTGCCCCCGCAGTGCATTCCAGATTTTTCGGTCGCGGCCATAAACGTCGCGACGGAACTGCGTGCGGCCTGCCGCTTTGGTGAATGCGGTACGATATACGATATGCACCGGCACAGGTGTTTTCAGGCTCACGGTCGATTCTTGACCCGTTTTCAAACGCGCTTGGAAAAACCCAACAGGATCTGATTCCTGTTTTGCCAGCAAGGCATAGGCAAAATCAAACGGATCATTTAAACGGATGCACCCATGTGAAAACGCACGGGTTTCACGGCCAAACAACGCTTTTGCAGGTGTGTCGTGCAAATAGATGTTGTGACGATTAGGGAACATGAATTTAACAAGGCCCAACGCGTTGCCACGACTGGGCGGCTGGCGGAAAGAATAAGGAAAGGTTTCTTCCGTGAAGCTGGCAAAATTGACACCAGATCGGCTAACCGCATTACCGCCACTGTCGCGCATTTCCAGCTTGCTGACGGCGTTCCGGTTGCGTTGCAACAATGGCAGGTATTCTTTCACTGTGATCGAACGCGGTACATACCAGCTGGGATTAATGACCATGAATTCCATGATGTCGGAAAACTCGGGGCTGCGACGATCTTCTTGATCTTTACCAACCACCGAACGGGTTTCGAACGTCACACGGTTGCTGTCGATGATCTGCGCACTGAAATCAGTCAAATTTACCCAGATATGCCGCGTTCCCCGCGGACGGTTCATCCAGCGTTCGCGTTCCATCGCAACAATGATGGATGTCAGACGTTGTGTTGGACCAACATTAATTTCCCTCATTGTACCCGGCCCTGCAACACCGTCTGTTGCCAGACCATGGGCCAGCTGAAACTGCTTCACCGCTTCGGTAATAGTTTCATCATAGGTGATCGTCGAAGATCGCCCCATGAACCCCATCGCAATCAAACGGTTCCGCAGCATTGCAACTGCGTCACCTGCACTGCCCGGCTTCAAAGAATTAGTTGGAACCGTTCCGCCCCAACCGCCTGCTGCGATCAATCGTTCAAACCGCAGCTTTTCCTTCATCAAACGCGCGTATTCCGGCGTTTTCGGTGGCAATGCGTGCATAAAGCCCGCTGCGTTGGATTTGGTCAAAGCCACCAACGTCGCCTGCCGCCCGCGATACGGAATGCGGCGCACAATTTCGGAATCGATTTGCTTGGGTGTTGTAATGCCAGTCTGGATATCACGCGCATATTGCAAGAACAGGCGGGACAACTGCCCCTCCAGCTTGCCAAGATCCACGTCTGTCCGCGCAGCCTGAACCATTGCGCGCAAATTGTTCACATCATACCGCGCAGATGGCAGGCCATGGGCATCAGAATTGTTAAAGGCCGCTGTCAGTGCACGCAAACGGGTCTTTCCTGTTGCCCCGTTTTGGGTCCACACAGGTGCATATCCACGTGCGGCATAAAAAGCAGACACCTCTTTATCACCAGATACCGCTTGTGCCAGTGATTGCTTGAACGCGGTGCTTTGCGCCATGGCTGCAGATGCCAGTAAAACAGTGACCCCTGCTGCAATTATGGTGCGGAATGATTTTTGCAAAACATGTCCCAAGACAAATCTCCTACTTTCGTTGACGTATCGGTGCGGCAACTTGAAACATAAGTCCATTCACAATCACGCCAACGTGTTTAAACGCCTTTAATGTGCCTTACTTGCCGCATCAAAGTCACGTTTTTGCCACGGTTTCAAATTTGCGCAATTTTCTGCTGATTTCCCCCTTTTCGTCGAAAATTAGCGAATCTGTGCTTTGCTGATTTGATAACCCGTGCAATACAGGCCCAGCATCTGGGGATAATAGGTCGCAAAGACGGCCGCGGTGCAACGTGGGACGATAACGATGACGAAATCAAATGGGGCCACAATGACCCGTCGCGGCCTTTTGGGCGCATTTGCAGCAACAGCAATCACTGCTGCACCAACGTATTCGAACGCTTTCGGGTTCCTTCGTGGGGCCGGTGACGTGCGACGCGTCAAAATGTACGCCACCCGTACTGGTGAAAGCATCGACATGATCTACTGGGTCGAAGGTGAATACATCAAAGATGCGCTAAAAGAAATAAACTGGTTCATGCGCGACTGGCGCCAAGACAAATCAACAAATATGGATACCCGTACAGTCGATCTTATTGCAGCTACACAGAACTTGTTGAAAACTAATAATCCGTTCTTGTTGCTGTCCGGCTACCGCACACCGCAGACGAATTCCATGCTGCGTAACAGTGGCCGTGGTGTTGCAAAACAATCCTACCACATGAAAGCACAAGCCGCCGATCTTCGTATGGAAGGGCGTTCTGTGCGTCAGGTATCCCGCGCAGCCCTGTCTTGCACAGCTGGCGGTGTTGGCCGATATTCAGGATCTAACTTCACCCATGTTGACTGCGGCCCGATCCGCAACTGGGGTCGATAAACACACCACTCCAATTCATGCGTTTTGCGATTGCGACCCACGTCCCTCGCGTCTATACGCACGACCAAGCACCCATAGCTCAGCTGGATAGAGCGCTGCCCTCCGAAGGCAGAGGCCATAGGTTCGAATCCTATTGGGTGCACCACCATTTCCCTATACTTCAGTTTGCTAGAAAAACCTCGGATGGATTGTCAAGGAAGGCTGGCCTTCCTTGACGCGTACGCAGCGAACGTAAAACATCACGCCGCCCGCAAGGGCGACACTAAAGTCAGCCGAACAATTCGTGGCAGAATTCAAGCCCTTCCACCAATGCATCGACTTCGGCTTTGGAATTATACATCGCAAAGCTGGCGCGACACGTTGCAGGTACGCCAAGATGTTCCATCAGCGGCTGCGCACAATGATGGCCTGCCCGAACAGCGATCCCTTTTTTGTCCAACACTGTCGAAATATCATGCGCATGAGCAGCCCCATCCAACGTAAAGCTGAAGATAGCCCCCTTAGTTGCAGATTTTCCCTGAACATTCAGCCAGTTTAACCCATCCAACTTGCCGCGCGCATAATCCCGCAGATCACGTTCATGGGCGGCAATCGTCTCCATCCCCGTGTCTATCATGTAATCCAATGCCACACCCAGACCGATTTGCTGGACAATGCCCGGTGTTCCCGCTTCAAACATCATGGGTGGATCATTCCAAGTAACTGCATCACGGTGAACCTCACGGATCATATCACCGCCGCCCATAAACGGGCGCATCTCGGCCATACGATCAGAACGAACATAAATCGCGCCAGACCCTGATGGGCCGTATAACTTGTGGCCGGTGATTGCATAAAAGTCAGGATCAATGTCTGCCACATCAACGGGCATATGAACCGACGCTTGCGACCCATCAATCATTGTCGCAATGCCCTTTGCCCGCGCAGCTGTGCAGATGGTTTTCACATCAACCACAGTGCCCAACACGTTGGACATATGCGTGACGGCAATCAGTTTTGTCCGATCCGTAATCGCATCCAGCACCCGCTGAGGATCAAGATCGCCATTCGCGTCCACATCAACCCAAACCAGTTCCACCCCGAACCGTTCGCGCATGAAATGCCAAGGGACGATGTTCGCATGATGTTCCATCGCCGAGATTATGATCTGATCCCCTGCTTGCATCCGTGGCATAGCCCAACTGTAGGCAACCATGTTGATGCCTTCGGTCGTGCCTGTGTTGAAGATAATATTATCCTCGGATGGTGCGTTCAGGAATTTGGCAATTTTACCCCGCACGGCTTCATATTTATCCGTCGCAAGATTGCTTAGGTAATGCAGGCCGCGATGCACGTTTGCATATTCAGATGCGTACCCTTGCGTCACCGCATCAATCACCACCTGCGGCTTTTGTGCGGACGCACCACTGTCCAGATAGATCAACGGACGACCATTCACCTCACGCGATAGAATCGGAAAATCAGCGCGAATTTTTTCGACATCATAGGTCATTGCGGACCCTTTCGATTAATGCGGTTGGGGTGGTGTAAAGCCGGACAACGTCACCAGCACGGACAGGACCAAGGCAATACCTACAACGGCCATAAGAAAGACAACAATCGACTTCCCGACGGAATTCAGATTGTGCAGCACGTTGACGAAACTGATCAAAACCCAAAGCATGTAAACTGTTGCAGCCAAGCCAAACAGGCTTGCGATGACCAGTGAAACAGACCCGATGATCACCTGTACCAATTGCAGTCCCAGTTGAACAATTTGCGTCCATGCGACCAGTGTTGCGGCCTGTGCAAACGTGCCAGTCCCGCTAAAAGGTTTGCCAGCAAACACCAATCCGACCACCAAAAGCACTGTCAGAACAGTGACAATCACTGCCAGCGTCAAAGGGCCAAGCGTTGGAAAACCCGGTGCCACTTCAATGGATTGCATACCTGACAAAAAGAACGTGACGATAATGGAGGCAGAAATCGAACCGACAAGTGCGAAAATCGATACCTCAAACGGGAGATTCAAATCCAACAGTTTTCGCGCGGCTGTTTGGGGGGTTTTGTAGGTGTGCAGCAGGATATCAGCGAAAATGGTCTTCATGTCGTTTCAGCCTCAATCAAGGAAGAAATCCAGATCCACATAAACACTGCAAACCACAGCCCGCCGACAATGGTATTTTCAATCCCAAGCCCGATAAACCCCTTCACCAATCCCGACAGTACCAGCAGCGGGGCCGACGCCAGCATGGCCCAGAACAACGCAAGCCGTGCGCCAAACCAATCCCCTTTGCCCCGCAGGATTTTTGCGAACACATGTGACAGTGCCGCAATACCATAAGCCAGCAATGGCAGCACAAAAATCAATCCGAACATATCCGTCTGCAATAGATCTGTCAGATTACTGCCGTTCAAATGCGCCTGCCGCGCACGGTACGGCCATTGGGCGGCGAACATCACGAAACATGCGCCCATCAACATCGCAAGTATACGATCCTCGCGTTGGCCCATGGTCAGCAGTTTCGCCATAACGGTGCGCGGGCGCGTGTGCGCCCGAACGATATCAACAGTGACAGCCATCAGGCGTGACGCCCTTCCAAGGCTTCGGTCAGATGCGTCAGAATGATGTCTTTCAAATCATCGTCCGAGATTTCATCGACGGCTTCGGCCATGAACGACAACGTCAGCAAATCGACCGCAGTCCCATGAGGAACACCACGCGACCGCAGATAGAACAGCGCATCTTCATCAATCGCACCTGATGTTGACCCGTGCGAACACGCCACATCATCTGCGTAGATTTCAAGTTCTGGTTTCGCAAGGAACTGACTGTCATCATCCATCAGCAAAGACTGGCTGATCTGATACCCGTCTGTCTTTTGCGCGTCGGCCTTTACCAAGATTTTTCCTTGGAACACGCCAGTGGCACCATTGCGCAGAACTTTCTTAAACACCTGACGGCTTTCACCGTTCACCGCGTCATGTGTAATGAACACTGTGTCGTCGTGGTGAAAATCCCCATCGCCCAGACACGCGCCCGCGATATGCGCAGACGCATCATCGCCCGTCATTTCGATCACAGCTTCATTGCGTGTCAGTTCACCATCCAAAGTCAGGGTGAATGACTGATACGCGCTTTCCGTGCCAAGCTTGGCATAGGTGTGCGTGACCGCTTGGCGATCATGATGATCAGGCTGAATGCGCAGGTGTTTGAACGTCGCATTGTCTGCAACAACGACTTCCATCGCCGTAGATGACCGCGCGCCAGTCACACCTTCCTCAAGCAACGTCACCGATGCACCTTCGTCAACCTTGATCACATGGTGAATATTCGCCTGTCCGCCATTGCTGGCATAACAAATGCGGATCGGCGTTTTCACATTCCCAGTAACATGGATCAACAAACCTTCGGTGGCGATGGCAGTGTTGACTGCCGCGAACGGGCGATCCGTGTGGGTATGCCCTTCTGACTCTAACACACCATAAACATCTGATACCCAATGGATATCTGCAGCCATAGCATCTGACAAAAGCGTCACATCGCACCCATCCAGAGCACCAAGATCGCCAGAAATAACGCCATCAGTGATCGTCAAGGTTGCGGGGGTCGCTTGCGCAAACACATTTGTTGCAGTTGCCGCACCTGCGTATTTCGGTTCTATGTTCGTCAGCGGGGTGGGATTGGTGTACTTCCAATATTCGTCCCGCGCGACAGGAAGGCCCATCGCGTTTACACGATCAGTCGCAGCACGCACTGCGCGGGCGTGCCAGCCCTGCCCGTCGGGTTTGGGAAAATGATCCATCAATTTGGCTGTCACATCAGCCTTCGCTGCAGACATCGCCATTAGGCCATCTCCGCCAACAGATCGGCGTAGCCGTTGTTTTCAACTTCCAAAGCCAGTTCCGGCCCACCGGTTTTGATGATCTTACCGTCTGCCATGATGTGTACATAGTCCGGTTTGATGTGATCCAGCAGGCGCTGATAGTGGGTGATGACCAGGAACGTTCGGCCTTCGTCGCGCAGCGCGTTCACACCTTGGGACACCAGCTTCATCGC
>JBMZCY010000108.1:0-6587 GCA_049613825.1 Planktomarina sp. | reverse complement strand
GGTACCACACCAATCATCTTTTGCAGGCTATCTTGGGTCACCTCTCTCACATCTTGATCATCGATCGATAAAGCGCCCCCAGTCACATCGTAAAAACGGAACAACAAGCGGCCAATGGTCGACTTACCAGACCCTGATGCCCCCACAATGGCAACCGTCTGCCCCTTTGGGATATCAAGGGTCACGCCCTTTAGAATCTCACGCTCTGGATCATAACTGAACCGCACATCATTCAAGCGCACTGCGCCGCCAGTGACATTCAAATCAGTGGCATCGTCACGATCCGTCACCTCTGGCCCTTGATCCAATAATGAAAACAGATCGGACATATCAACCAACGCCTGACGAATTTCACGGTACACAAAGCCAAGGAAATGCAGCGGAGTCGCAATCTGCAGGATATAGACGTTCGCCAGAACAAAATCGCCAACCGATGCCGTGCCTGCCAACACTTCGCGGGCGGTCATGACCATAATAATCACCAGTGCCACATTGATGATAAACGCCTGACCGAAATTGATGAACGCCAGCGAATACTGGGTCTTCAGCGCCGCCGTTTCATACTTGGCCATGGCCCCGTCATACCGGCCAGCCTCACGATGTTCGGCGCCGAAATACTTGACGGTTTCAAAATTCAACAGGCTGTCGATGGCTTTCTGGTTGGCATCCGTGTCTTGGTCGTTCATTTCCTTTCGGATGCGCAGACGCCATTCGGTGACTTTGGCCGTAAACCACACGTACAGAACAATCGTCACCAGAATAACAACCAAATACCGCCAGTCGAAAAAGTACAAAAGTGCACCGCTGACAAGGATTAATTCAAGCAATAAAGGCCCGATGGAAAACACCAAGAATCGCAGCAAAAACGCGACACCTTTGACCCCCCGTTCCATCACACGGCTAAGCCCCCCCGTCTTGCGGGTGATGTGATAGCGTAGGGAAAGTGCGTGAATGTGGCGGAAGGTTTCAACACCGATATCCCGCAATGCCCTTTGCGCTACTTTGGCAAAGATCACATCGCGCAGCTGTTGGAACACAACGTTCAATAGCCGCATCGAGCCATAGGCAAACGTCAATCCAACCGCCCCAAGTATCAGCATTTCAGCGGGATTTGCATCGCCAGCCAAACTGTCCACGGCATTTTTGTAAAACAGCGGTGATGTCACAGCGACCACTTTGGCCAGCACCAATGCAATCAGCGACAGGACAACACGCACCTTCACCCAAGGTTTGTCCTTTGGCCAAATATAGGGCGCTACTTTCTTGACCACACGCCATTCAGCGTCGCGGTTTATGCCATCTTCAGTCGGTTGTAATGATTTCATACCCCATCAGGTAAACGGTTTCGCCGCGATGAAAAGGGGTGATCAATCCGGCAGGTCAAATATCTGTCCGGGGAAGATCATGTTGGGGTCCCGGATGCGGTCTTTGTTGGCCTCAAACACTTTAAAGAACTGTGTGCCGTCCCCGTATTTCGCCACGGACATTTCCCACAACGTCAACCCCGGTTGCACTGTCGCCTCTTTCAGATCGCGCCATGCGTTGGGTCCCAGCAATGCCTCAAACACCTCTGGATCTTCGCGTTTGAAGGGGGTTTCGACCCGCGACGTGACTTCGCCTGCGGCGTCCAGTTCATCGACACGCAACGTGTACACACCCGTATCCACATCAGGCAGGTCGGTGGACCAAAACCCGTCTTCTTTGATACGGGATGTGGTGATGGCTTGGTTGTCCAGATACACGCGTACAAATCCTGCGCCCGCCGCGCGCCCGCCCAAAGCAATCTCGCCTTCCAGATCATATTGGATGGTGTCCAAAGCAATGGTCGCAACCGGGGATGCAATGACTTTCAGCGATCCGTCTTCATCAGCCAATAAAACAGTTGGTGCTTGAAGGGGGGCGTCTGCGGCAATCGGTTCCGCCGGGTCAGTATTTAGGCTGGGGACATCTGGTAATTCAACTGCAGCAATGTTGGCATCAGGGACAATCTCTCCCAACCTTGGTGACAGAAACACATTCTGTGCCGAGACGATTGTTTGCCCGTCTTGCCCTGTCACCGCCAGTTCCAGAACCTGCAATCGGGTTGCCGGGGGAATGCTGGTAAAAACCACAAACTGCTGGTTCGCCCCAACCGGGGTCGTTGTTCCGTCAACCACCGCCCCATCCAGCAAGACAGACAAATCACCCGCCCATGGCGTGGTGCCTGCAATCAAAGCGGTGCCATCATCTTCGACCCGCACCACATCAAACTGTGGTGTTACGGTATCAGTTTTTGTTATCGGATCCATTGGTGATTCCGAACTTGAGATATTTGCAACCTGATCCGAAATCCCCGCATCCGGTTGGGTTGCGGGTGCGGTTTCCAATGCAATCGTTTGTGGGATATCAGGCGTCGGCACGGACGTTGACGGGATCGTCACAACCGGATCACCCGCAGTAACGTCCAGCGTAGGTTTCTGCCCCGTGTCCGGTGTATTTAATGCCGCAACGGGCGCATCTACAACGGTTGGCATGGGCGAAAACATAGCGCCTTTGGTCTGCTGCCACAGCCAGATACCACCGATGCTCAACGCAAAAAGCAGTGCAATCATCACAATTTTCTTGCGGTTTTCAGTCTGTTCCACACTAATATCCCATCCATGTGTCGCGCAGTGCTGCGCAGAATTACCTTGTGCAAATCCCAAATTGCTGCGTCATGCTAACAAGCAAATAGAAATTCTCAAACCCCTACGTAGGAGGCAAGTATGTCAACGACGAAATCAATTTGTGTTTTTTGTGGGTCACGGCACGGCAATTCCCCTGCCTATGCCAAAGCAGCGCAGGATTTGGGTGCGGCGATTGCAGTCAACAAATGGCGTCTGGTTTATGGCGCGGGGGATGTCGGTCTGATGGGCGATGTGGCCGATGCAACGCAGGCGGCTGGCGGCGGTACATTTGGCGTGATCCCGCAGCATCTGCTGGATTGGGAAGTTGGCAAACGGGATCTGGATCAGTTCATCGTCACAGACGACATGCACAGCCGCAAAAAGCTGATGTTCATCAATTCAGACGCAGCGGTACTGTTGCCCGGCGGTGCAGGATCATTGGATGAATTCTTTGAGGTTCTGACATGGGCGCAGCTGAACCTGCACGAAAAGCCGATCATTGTGGCGAACATCGAAGGTTATTGGGACCCGCTGATGGCACTGGTGGAACATACGGTTAACAACGGTTTTGCGGATGCGTCGTTGTTGAACCTGTTCACCGTCGCACCAGATATCGAAGCCACAATCGAGGCATTGCGGGGATAAAATGTTATGACCAAACGGAATCTATCCGCACGTGTTATAAATGTGTGTTTGTTAACAATTACTTAGATACAGCCCAAACGAAAAAGGTGCCCCCATGGGGACACCCTAACTTTGTGGAGCTGAATCAATGCTGTGCAATGACTCCGAATTCCCACCGATTTAAGCCCCCGCGTGATCATCGTTAACCTTTGACCGTGCGCGGGGGGGGGCGCTATTACATGCGGCCTGCGACGTTTTCCCAGTTGACCAAGTTGTCCAGGAAGTTCGTCAAATACTTTGGACGCGCGTTGCGGAAATCGATGTAGTAAGAATGTTCCCACACGTCGCACCCCAGCAAAGCAGTCTGGTTAAAGCACAACGGGTTCACACCGTTCTCAGTCTTGGTCACAGCCAAAGACCCGTCGGCATTTTTTACCAGCCACGCCCAACCGGACCCGAACTGACCCGCACCTGCTGCAGAAAACTGCGATTTGAATTCATCGACTGTACCGAAGTTTTCGATCAAAGCCTTTTCCAGTTCAGACGGCATTGCAGATGCGCCCGGACCCATCATTTCCCAGAACTGGTTGTGGTTCCACAGCTGGCTGATGTTGTTGAAGATGCCGTTTTGGGCAACCGCAGACGCGTCATATGTGCCGCGAATGATGTCTTCCATGGACTTGCCAGCCCATTCAGTACCCTCAATCGCTTTGTTACCGTTGGTGACATAGGCGTTGTGGTGCAGGTCGTGGTGGTATTCCATGGTTTCCGCAGACATGCCTTTGTCGGCAAGTGCGTCATGTGCGTATGGAAGATCGGGAAGTTCGAAAGCCATTGGGTAGCCCTTTCAGTTTGCTTTGTGTCTAAAGAAGGTCTTCTTGTCGTATCGTCAAGACATGGGCTTCATTTTACCAATGCATCAAGTGCGGAAAATGTGAATTTGGTACACCTAAATCGTACGATTTCCGGCATCGTTTTATCGCAAGAATTTCACCCGTTTCAACAAAGTACAATTTGGTACGCACAAATCGTACACTATGTTCTGGCGATTATTGCAGATGCACAGCGCAGGTATCGCGATTCAAAGACACCTCTATAGGGCCATCTCGGTATCGATAGACATACCGCACTTCACGCATCGCACCGTTGAACATATCGCGGAATTCGATGCAGGTGTCGCGAATTTCACCCGCAGTCATCATATCTGACGGCTGCAATCCGTTCGCATTCTGTCTTATCCTATAGTCGACCGAAAAGACCCCGTTGCTGAAATCAGCCCCCATCAACGTCCAGCCATCCCCCAGATCAATCGGGGCGGAGGAGCGGAGGAAAGCGGCTTCCTGTTCCATCTGGGTCGGACCATAGCTGATCACGCCGGGCACCAGAATCTGTGTGATAAACATGAAGCACCGCACAACCCCGAAGACCAGCAAGCCGATCCCCATCCATGTAAACACCGACGGGCTGCGGTCGCTGTACATGCTGATGTAGATCGCTCGGGCCAAGATGCCGTAGACAAGTGCGCTGAACAAGAACAACGCCGTCAAAGCCGGATCGATCCACCATTCCGCATCAGATTTCAGATAGGCGGTCAGTATGGCTGGGTTCACGCCGCGGAATGCCACAATCGTATAGAGTGTGCCGAAGACCCAATAAAGTATCGTAGGCGAGTAATGCCCCCGCCAGATGCCGTTTATCATATTGGGCCTTCAATCGTTGGGTGTTTAGAAGACCTTCGCAAGCGGCGATGCGGATTTCAACAACATCTTGTGCATGTAGTCGCCAACGGACCGGAAACAGACGATGGTGGCCGCACTGTCAGATGACAGCCAGAACGCCGACACCACCTGCCCCAATCGGGTGCGGCGCAGGTCATTTGCAGCCAGCGACATCACGTCGGACGGGGATAGCTTTGCCAACACTTCGCGAGTACCATCACCATCCAGTGTGAACACCGCACGGGCGTCAGAAACATCGACCAGCAGGTGATGGGTCTTGGCCAATGCCTTTTGCAATTTCGCCATCGTATCTGCCCGGTTCGCATCTGCGCATAGGATCAGCAACTCATCCGGTGACATCCAAGCGGCCCCCGCCATGCCATCATCACTGGCAGTAGAGGTCGCAGGTACGTCTTGGCCCAAGGCGGTTCGAACCGCCTTTACCACTGCTTTGTCGGACAGATCGGCACGCAATGTCAGCATGCCCTGCCCCTGTATGCGGGTCACGTTTACATAAGTATCAGACATTTTGCTTTGCCCCTTCTGGGTCATAGAACACCGGATCTACGATTTTCGCTTTTACAATGGCGCCGCCGATTTCGATGAAATCAAGCACTTCGCCCATGCGGTCCGGTCCGTTGTGGACAAGTCCCATGGCAATCCCACGCTCCAACGTCGCCGAATAGTAAGTCGAGGTTACACGGCCCTGCGTGTTGCGCTGACCGTTGGCGTTTGTCCCCTCAGAGACGGCCAACATCCCGTCGCCCAGAACCGATTTGTCTTCGGTCAACAGGCCGACCAGTTTCCAGCGATCAGGGTTGTCCATGAACGTCCGTTGCTGCGCCCGTTTGCCAAGGAAGTCTTCCTTCTTCTTGGAAATAGCCCAGTTCAGGTTCAGGTCCTGCGGAATGACTGTGCCATCCGTTTCGTCCCCGATCATGATAAAGCCCTTTTCGGCCCGCAGAATGTGCAAGGTTTCGGTCCCATACGGCATCACGCCAAATTCTTGACCTGCCTCATACAGCATGTCCCAGAATTCTTGGCCTCGGTTCGCAGGAACTGCAATTTCATAGGACAGTTCGCCGCTGAAGCTGATCCGGAAGGCGCGGCACGGAATGCCGCCCAATTCACCGTCCGCCCAAGCCATGAACGGCAATGCGTCTTTCGACACATCCATGCCACCGACCTTTTCCAACACCTTACGGGCGTTGGGGCCAACCACAGCGATCTGAGCGTATTGTTCAGTTGCGTTCACAACCCAAACGTCCCAGTCCCACCATTCGGTTTGCAACCATTCTTCCATATGCGCATGAACACTGTCCGCCCCGCCTGATGTCGTGTGGCACAAGAACGTATCTTCATCGATGCGCGCAACCACGCCATCGTCGATCAGGAAACCGTTTTCGGAACACATCAACCCGTAGCGGCATTTGCCCACTTTCAGGTTCGACATCATGTTGGTGTACATCATGTCCAACAGTTTGCCTGCATCCGGTCCTTTGACGATGATCTTGCCCAGGGTGGACGCATCCAGCAGGCCAAGATTCTCACGAGTATTCAAAACCTCCCGGTTCACCGCATCATGGACAGTTTCGCCATC